>CAYGNB010000286.1:0-4494 GCA_964351135.1 uncultured Rhodobacterales bacterium
AAAGGTTGAGCAAACTCTACGCTAAAACGAGGGAAGTTTCGGGGGGCAGGTCAGCGGGTGAACGCCACCGGTCCGAGAGAACCCGCCAATGCGGTGGCCAACTCTTTTTGGAACGAAAGCTGAAGCCCTGGGGCAGGAAGTGAGGCGCGGTACACCAACCGTACAGTTCGCGTATTACGATAGATCCTGTGCCTGAGGGTCTGGTTAATCCTTGTGATGCGCGCTTACGATGGCGTCGTAGACATGCGATTCAGCCAGCGAATGCTCAGTGTTGTCGTCACGGGCCAGTCCGATCTGTATGTCGAACTGCAACTCGTCGGGCAGCAGAGGCCGCATTTCTCCACGATCCACCCAATACTGGGCGTAGTGTGCGGGAAGGAATCCCACGCAGCGACCGCTGAGCACGAAATGCGCCAGGCCCTCCATCTGATGCGATATCGCGACAGCAGGCAGTTCGAAGATACTGGAGTAGGAGGTTAGAACCGACACATAGCCACGCCGGACATAGTCCTGCTGCGCAATGATCTCTCTTGTGATCGCGTCGCTATCCAGCGCGAAGAGGGGATGCTTCCACCCGCAATAGAGTTGTTGGGTTTCCGTGAACAGACCGGTCTGTGAAATATGCTTGCGGGTCATGAAGCGGGGCGCTACGGCCATGTGTAGATGCCCGCGCACCAGTTGTTCTTCGACCTGGTCCGGCGGGGCTACGCGCAGGGTGATCCGTAAATCTCTGGTGGTTTCAAAGATATGGCTCATGGCCCGTGCCAGATGGCATTGCGCATTGGTGATGACATTGTCGACAATCCCGATGGTGATCTCGCCGACGATCTGTTCCCTTAGCTGGTTGATCTGCGAACGATAGCTTTCGATCGACGACAGTAGGCCCCTGGACGCGTCATAGACCGCCCGACCGCGCGAGGTCAGCGCGAATCCGGCCCGCCCGCGCTGGCACAGGCGAAATCCCAGCCGGGTTTCGAGATTCGACATATGCGTGCTGATCGTCGAGCGGGACAGGTTCAGTTCGATCTGCGCCTGGGTAAACCCGCCACATTCAACAATCGCGCAGAAGACGCGCAGTAGCTTGAGGTCGATATCGGAAAGAGCCGGAGAGGGTTTGGACATTGCGTCGCATAATCTCGAACTGAATTACGATAAGTCTAAGTTTATCGGAATTTTGGTTTGAAACAACATAGGGCAATGATCTGCTTATGGAAAAGGATAGACGCGATGGCCCCCAAAGATACAAGGTTTCAGCCGATCTCAGGGATAACGACGCCACGCTTTGCCGGGATGCCCACCTTCATGCGGCTTCCATTTGTCGAGATGGCAAACGAGATGGCCAATGACACCGATATCGGAATTGTCGGAGTGCCTTTCGACGGCGGCACCTCGAACCGCCCCGGGCCGCGGCACGGGCCGCGCCAGCTGCGAGACCTGTCCACGATGATCCGTACTACCCATCCACGCAGCGGCATCAATCCGTTTGCGCTGGTGAACTGCGCCGACATGGGCGATGCGCCGGTGAGTCCGATGGACATCATGGAATCGCTGGAACTGATCACCGGATTCTATGCCGATATGGTTGGAAGCAGCATCATGCCGTTGACCGCCGGCGGAGATCACTTGATCTCGTTCCCAATCCTGCGGGCCGTGGGTGCGACGGAACCGGTCGGGATGATCCATTTTGACGCCCATACCGACATGAACGACGCCTATTTCGGTGACAGCCGTTACACTCACGGCACCCCGTTCCGTCGCGCAATCGAGGGCGGGTATCTGGACCCCAAGCGCACTATCCAGATTGGGATCCGTGGCACGAAGTACGACGTAAGTGATTTCGATTGGGCGCTGGATCAGGGCGTTCGCATCATCGAAATTGAAGAGTTCAATGAACGCGGCGCTGTCTCGGTCATGGATGAGGCACGCGCGTTGGTGGGTGACCAGCCAACCTATGTGAGTTTCGACATTGACTGTATCGACCCCGCTTTTGCCCCCGGCACCGGCACCCCCGAAATCGGCGGCTTTACAACCTTTCAGGCACAGCAACTGGTGCGGGCGCTGGACGGCCTGAATCTGGTTGGCGCCGACATGGTCGAGGTGTCTCCGCCCTTCGATCCCTCGGGCGGCACCGCTTGGGTCGGCGTGTCGATCATGTTCGAGCTGCTCTGTGTTTTGGCAAAGGCCAGACTTGATTGGCAGGGGTAGGGTGGCGGTCTGAAACTCCGATTTTGTGGAATCAAGGCGGCAAGTTTGAGCAGGGCAGAAGCGTAGCTTCTGTCCGTGAAGAACGTCGACCTTTCCATTGCTTTCGGGCCAGCCGGTCTCGTCCTCGCGTGCCGAAGGCTGTGTTGACGACATAAAGAATACTCGCATGGGCAAGCGTCACGCTATGAGATGGCCGCCGAGAGGCGCCCACAACATGGCAGTCACCAGAGCCACCGTCCTCGACGGGGCACCTCTCAGTTTGGTATCCCAAGCTGGCCGCGTAAGCCCTCCAGGTTTTCCTACTCCTCCCGAAATGCTTCGAATCCGCAGAACCTGATTTATGGGACTATAGTGACACCGGAAGGCATCTCGAACGTTCAGTCGGGATCCTTGCCGATCCAGCGCACGGCGATCTTGACCCGATCAGCGCCATTTATGTGATCGAGCACGCCGTTTTTTACGATGCAGTAGGGTTCCTGGATCGTGTGCCCCACGACCTCTCCCGAAACGATGACGTCCGTCAGAAATGGTATCGCGGCAGTATGGCGTTGTCCGGGTTGGGCGAGACTATGCTGGGAGACATCAATTTGCCTGATGCAATGATTGTTATCGACATGAACTCGGTTCCTGTCCGATGCGCAAATCGGAATGCCGGTCGTCAGGATGATTTCACCGTTCGACAGATCAATCGGCGCGACGCTGTGCAGCGCGGTTTCCATGGCCAGGGCCGCCAGCGGACGATGCGGGAAGATCGCGTTGTGCAGCACCCCGACCGAAAGCCCTCCGTCCTTTCCGATATGGAGCATTTCGCCGATATCGGGCCGTTGCGCGACAAGCTGGCTGTTGCCGATGGCGATTGCCCCGGAATTGTCTACCGCGATCAGGCCGGCATCGGCCTCCTTGTTGTTGTCGAGCGCAATGCGGATCGCATCCCTGGCAGAGCGCCCCCCGCGCATTTCGTTCAGCACGATGGCGTTCAGAGGGCCGCCCGTCTCGGTATCCGCATTGGGCAGGCGATGCCCCGACACCAACCCGATACCGGCCTCGCCCGGTGTGAACTGCGACAACGGCTCGGGCCGGTCGGGTCCGCTGGACATCAATGCCGCTGTTGTGGCCGTGGCGAACTCGGCGGGAATGTCGCCCCCCTCGTCAAACAGGGTTTGCGTTCCGCCCCTTTGGGTGCTGGCCCGTATGAGCGTGCCATCGGGCGTGATTGCCACGAAGCTGACAAAGCCCCCGATCGACCCGGTGCCAACGCTCTCGACCGCGCCGAGGGCCCTGAAGATGGCAAGGCCGGCATTCGGCCCGGATGCCGCGATACCGATAGTCATGAAGCCACCATGTGATCGGGCGCAACCTCCAGCAGGGGGCCGCGCGGTGAGTCGATGAAGTCGACCTTCTCAAGCACACCCTTCTTGCGTGTCGGGTCCGGCACCGGAACCGCCGCCAGAAGCGCCTGCGTATAAGGGTGCCGCGGGTTGTTGAGAACCTCGCGCCGTGGGCCGATTTCGACGATCTTGCCGTGGTGCATCACAGCGACGCGGTGGCTGACCTGTTCGATGACCGCCATGTCATGGCTGACGAACAGATAGGACAGGCCCATCGTTTGCTGGAGTTCCAGCATGAGTTCCAGAACCTGCGCCTGAACCGACACGTCCAACGCCGAAGTAGGCTCGTCGGCCACGATCAGCTTGGGTTCCACCCCCAGCGCCCGTGCGATGCAGAGCCGCTGGCGCTGCCCGCCGGAAAACTCGTGCGGGTATCGCCGCAAATGATCGGCGGTCAGCCCCACCCGTTCGAACAGATCCACGACCCTGTCTTTCAGCTCCGAACCGGATGCAATGCCATGAATGATCATGGGTTCGGCAACAAGATAGCTTGCTCGCATCCGGGGGTTCAGCGAGGCGAGCGGATCCTGGAAGATCATCTGCATTTCACGGCGCAGCGGGCGCACGGCCGAGTTTGGCGCTGCGGCGATTTCCTCGCCCTCGAATTTCAGCGACCCGGAATCCGGCTTCAGCAGACGCAGCACCGCACGGCCGGTCGTGGATTTTCCGGAACCCGACTCACCGACCAGGGCCAGCGTTTCTCCCTGCCGCAGATCGAACGAGATATCCTCCATGGCGACAACCTTGTCGCCCTGTTTGGAGCGGAACACCTTGCCCAGTTCCCGGGCGATCACCAGCGGCTTGCGCATGGCACGCCCTGTCATGCCTGGCGATGAAGAAATGGAGTACCTGTCCACCCAAGCCATCGCCGACTACGTCTCCACTGAAAGTGACATCCCGC
>CAYGNB010000287.1:0-4471 GCA_964351135.1 uncultured Rhodobacterales bacterium
TCTGTTTCAGCGAATTCAGCAGGTTCACATGGCCGTGGCCGCCGCGCCGCCAGCAGTGAAACCGCCGCCCGGACACCTCCACATGGCCTGGGCACCAGACCGTTTCCTCGGGGCCGACGAGACCCTCTTCCAGCGCGGCCATGGCGGTGATCATCTTGAAGGTCGAACCGGGCGGATAGGTGCCCTGCACCGATTTGTTGGCGAGCGGGCGGTATTTGTCCTCGGTGAGCGCCCGGTAATCGCCCACGGTGATGCCACGCACGAACAGGTTGGGATCGAAACTGGGGGCCGAGGCGATGGCGCGCAGGTCACCATCGGCGCAGTCGATCACCACCGCCGCCGCGCTTTCGCCTGCCAGCCGCGCCTGTACATAGGCCTGCAGTTGCGCGTCCACGGTCAGTTGCAGGTCGGCGCCGGGCTGACCTTCGCGCCGGTCGAGCTCGCGCATCACCCGGCCGGTGGCATTGACCTCGACCCGCTTGGCGCCGGCCTTGCCGCGCAGCACGTCTTCGCGCTTGGCCTCGAGCCCGACCTTGCCGATCTGGAACCGGGGGATGCGCAGCACCGGCTCGGGATCGTCGATCTTGCTCAGGTCGTAATCGCTGACGGGGCCGACATATCCGACAACATGCGCGAAATCCGCATTGCGGGGATATTCCCGCGTCAGGCCGACCTCTGGCGTGACACCGGGCAGGGCGGGGGCGTTCACGGCAACGCGGCTTACCGCCTCCCAACTGACCTGATCGGCCAGCGTCACGGGCAGAAACGGGGGCGACCGCTTCATTTCGGTCATTGCGCGGTTCAGGTCTTCCTGATCCAGCTCGACCAGTTGCGACAGCCGGGTGATGACCGCGTCCACGTCGCCGGCATCCTCGGGCACGATGATGATGCGGTAGCTGGGCGAATTGCGCGCGATCACCCGGCCTTCGCGGTCGAACAGTTTGCCCCGCGCCGGGGCGATCAGGCGGATGTTGATCCGGTTTTCCTCGGCCAGCAGGCGGAACTGGTCCGCCTCTTCGACCTGAAGCTGGTGCATCCGCAATGCCAGCGCACCGGCAAAGCCGCCCATCAGCCCGCCGACCAGCAACGTGCGGCGGCTCATGCGCCGGTGAACCTGTTCCAGTTCCTGAGGATTGCGTTTCATGCTCTCAGCCCCACCTGTTCACCCGAACCTGGTGCCGGACGCCGGACGCCCAGCAATGCCTGCGATGCCGCCACCACCAGCGGATAGGCCAGGATGGTAAAGCCCGCGCGGCTCAGCACCAGCGACAGCGGCGCCTGAACCGTCAGCGACAGGCTCATGACCACGCGGGTCAGGACCGGGATCGCCAGCATCACCAGCGCCACCACCAGCCATTCGAACAGGAACCCGGAATCACGCATCCCCGGCCCCCGTGCGCGCAGGAATTCGGCCCCCAGCAGCACCGCCAGCGCCGTCAGCCCCGGCGGCCGTTGCAGCAGCAGGTCGGCCAGCAGCATCGCGGCGGCGATGGACAGCGGCGGCACGTAATCGGGGCGGCGCAATACCCAGGCAAAGGTCAGCGCCTCGAACAGGTCGGGCGGGGCGATGCGTCGTGGCACGGTGTCCAGCGGCAGCAGGTGAAAGAACAGGATCACCAGCACGAGGCCGAAATAGGCGGCCCGCATCAGCCAGAGCCGTGTCAGCGGTGCGGTGTTATCCATCGCCGCCGCCTTCGCCGGGTTTATCGCGTTCCGCCTGTACGGCGGTGTGCGGTGCGACGATGCCGCCGGGGTCCGCGACGCTTTCATGGCCGTGGTGGCGCAGCACGCGCAGGTATTCCAGCCGCTCGAAATCCGCGGCCAGCCGCACGCGCAGCCGCCCCGACGGGTCGGCGGCGACCGACCCGATCAGCAGGCCGGCGGGAAAGACCCCGCCATCGCCCGAGCTGATCACCCGGTCGCCGGGGCGCACCAGATCGAGATTTTCCAGGAAATCGACAACCGGCGTGGCCGAGTTGTCGCCGATGATCATCGCCGTCTGTCCCGAGGGGCGGATCTGGGCGGGCACCGCGCTGACCGGGTCGGTCAGCAGGATCACGCGCGACGTGGTCTTGCCCACGCCCGAAATCCGGCCCACCAGGCCGATCCCGTCCATCGCCGCCCAGCCGTCCACGATCCCGTCGCGCGCGCCCACGTTCAGCAGCACCGATTGCCGGAAGGGCGACCCGCTGTCCGCCATTACTACGCCGGTCACGTAGGTCAGCTGCGGATCCAGCCGCACGTTGTTGAGATCCAGAAGGCGGGCGTTTTCCTGTTCCAGCTGCAGTGCCGCCTCGCGCCAGGCCCGCATCCGGCGCAGTTCGCTGCGCAGGTTGGCATTCTGCTCGACCAGCCGCTGATAGCTCTGGAAATCCCGCACGAGGTTGACCGCGCCGGTGACCGGGCGCATGGCCCAGTCCAGGCTGGGCACGACCCGGTCCGTGACCTGGGCGCGGAACCGCTCGACCCGGGGGCTGTCGATACGCCAGACGATGAACACGGCCAGCAGGAACAGGCACAACAACGTGACCAGCAGCCGTCGCAGCGGGCCGGCGAAATCGTCGCTTTGTGATCGGTCCTTGGCCAACGGGTTTCCCTTGGCTGCGCCGCTGTTGCGCGCGGCCCTGTCACCGCAGGGTGCGCGTCCTAGCTGTCGTAGTCAATTGCGTGGCGCAGCTGCTTTTCGTACTCCAGCGCCTTGCCGGTGCCCAGTGCAACACAGGTCAGGCTTTCGTCGGCGATCGACACCGCCAGCCCGGTCCGTTCGCGCAGGGCGAGATCGAGATCGCCCAGCAGCGCCCCGCCGCCGGTCAGCATCACGCCGCGGTCGACGATGTCGGCGGCCAGATCCGGCGGGGTGGCTTCGAGGGCGGTCATCACCGCCTCGCAGATCTGCTGCACCGGTTCGGCCAGCGCCTCGGCCACCTGGGCCTGCGAGATTTCGATTTCCTTGGGCACGCCGTTCAGCAGGTCGCGGCCCCGGATATGCATCGACGCGCCGCGCCCGTCATCGGGCATCCGTGCGGTCCCGATCGAGGTCTTGATTCGCTCTGCGGTGGCTTCGCCGACCAGCAGGTTTTCCTTGCGGCGCAGAAAGTTGATGATGCTTTCATCCATCCGGTCGCCGCCGACGCGGACCGACTGGGCATAGACGATGTCACCCAGGCTCAGCACCGCGACCTCGGTGGTGCCGCCGCCGATATCGACCACCATGTTGCCGGTCGGGTCGGTGATCGGCATGCCCGCGCCGAT
The DNA here is from genome assembly GCA_964351135.1 of uncultured Rhodobacterales bacterium. Classification (GTDB taxonomy): domain Bacteria; phylum Pseudomonadota; class Alphaproteobacteria; order Rhodobacterales; family Rhodobacteraceae; genus Pukyongiella. The sequence goes on from CAYGNB010000287.1 coordinate 3,253, forward strand.
GGCCGCCGCGATCGGTTCCGCGATCAGCCCGGCGCGGCGCGCGCCCGCCGACAGCACCGATTGCCGGATCGCGCGCTTTTCGACCGGTGTGGCGCCGTGCGGGACGCAGACGATGATCTTTGGCTTGGAAAAGGTGGTGCGCTTGTGAACCTTGCGGATGAAGTGCTTGATCATCTCTTCGGCCACGTCGAAATCCGCGATCACACCCTGACGCATGGGCCGGATCGCCTCGATGCTGCCTGGTGTGCGGCCCAGCATCAGCTTGGCGTCCTCGCCCACGGCCAGCACCTTCTTGACCCCGTCCTTGACGTGATAGGCGACCACCGATGGCTCGGACAGGATCACGCCGCGTCCCTTCACGTAAACCAGCGTGTTGGCGGTGCCCAGATCGATCGCCATGTCCGACGAGAACAGGCCGCCAAGGTTTCCGAGTATCGACATGAGAGATTGATCCTGCTGAAACTGCCTATGGGCCCCGCGACTCTGATGGTCGCAGGGCCAAGACCTTATAAGCGCGCACCGCTTGCGGCGAAAGGCCCCTTTGTACAGGGGACGGCACGTTTTTGCCTTTCCGCCTGCGCGGTTGCGTGCTGTCGTCGCATGCAGGGTGTCCGCGGGATCAGCTCACGTCCTTATAGCTGATCTCGCGCGTGTCCGATCCCGGACCGGTCTTTTCGCGGCGCACCAGCAGCCGGTTCAGCGCGTTCACATAGGCCCGGGCCGAGGCAACCACCGTATCGGTATTGGCCGATTGTCCGGTGGCGATCATGCCGTCCTCGCCCAGTCGAACCGAAACCGTCGCCTGCGCATCGGTGCCTTCGGTCACGGCGTGGACCTGATAAAGCTCCAGATGCGCGTTGTTCGGATACAGCTTGCGGATCGCCTTGAACGTGGCGTCCACCGGCCCGTCTCCATGCGCGGTGGCGGACAGGTCTTCGCCGTCGATTTCCATTTCGACAGTGGATTCCGCCGGGCCGCCGGTGCCGCAGATCACCTTCATCGATACCACCTGCAGGCGGTCGTTTGCCGGGTCTTCGCCCGCGCGCATCAGCGCCACGATATCGTCGTCGAACACTTCTTTCTTGCGGTCGGCCAGTTCCTTGAACCGCACAAAGATGTCCTTGAGCTGGTTGTCGCCAACGTCATAACCGAGCTGGCGCAGCTTGTCGCGCAGCGCCGCGCGGCCGGAATGCTTGCCCAGCGGCAGCGACGTGCCGGC
>CAYGNB010000288.1:0-4452 GCA_964351135.1 uncultured Rhodobacterales bacterium
ATGTGGCGTGTCGGAATTGATGTTGGTGGGACTTTCACCGACTTCTTTGCGTGGAACGAAGAGGACGGGTCTTACAAGACCGCAAAGGTTCTTACGACAAAGGACGACCGCTCGCGCGGTGTTCTTGAATCCATCGAAACGGCGGGTATTCCGTTCGATCAGATCTCGTTCCTGATGCACGGGACGACCACGGCGACCAACTCGCTGATCGAACGGGACTATCCCGACGCGGCCTTTGTCACGACCGAAGGGTTCCGCGATACGATCGAGATCGGTCGCCAGTACAGAAAGGAACTGTACGATCCCTATCAGACCAAGCCGAAGCCACTGATTCGCCGCCGTAACCGTTTCAGCATCAACGAACGGATGTCGGCAAAAGGTGCGGTCCGGCGACCGTTGCAGGAAGACGCGGCGCGCGAGATTGCGCGCGAAATCAAGGCGCGCGGGCTGCTCTCTGTCGGGGTGGGGTTCATCAACTCCTATGCCAATGACGAGCATGAGCGCAAAATGCGCGACATCATCCTCGAAGAATGCCCGGATGTGCATGTGGTGATTTCGGCCGATACCCGGCCGGTGTTCCGCGAGCATGGCCGGTTCACGACGACGGCGATCCGCACCTGCCTGATGCCGATCATGACCAGTTATTTCGACCGCCTGTCCGACGTTCTGACCGAGCGCGGATTCAAGGGCAAGCTGCTGATCCTGAAAAGCAATGGCGGTGTCATGGGCGCGCAGAACGCCAAGCTGCGCCCCGAGGAACTGATCGAATCCGGTCCGGCTGGCGGTGTAGCCTATGCGTCCTACCTGTCGCGGACCACGGGTTTCGACAACATCATCCATACCGACGTGGGCGGCACCAGCTTTGACGTGTCGATCGTGGAAAAGGGCGAAGGCCTGATTACCCGCGATTACGAACTGGAATGGGAAGTGCCGGTATCGGTGCCCATGCTCGACATTCACTCGGTCGGGGCCGGCGGCGGTTCTATCGGCTGGGTCGATGAAGGCGGTTCGCTTCGGATGGGACCGCAATCCGCGGGTTCGACCCCCGGACCGGCCTGCTACGGCCGCGGCGGCACCGAGCCGACAATCACCGATGCCAATCTCGTTCTCGGCCGTCTCAACCCGTCGCTCAGCGACAAGTTCGAACTGGACCGGGCGGCGGCCGAGGCGGCCATTGACCGGCTGGCGGAAAAGATCGGCCTGTCACGCCTGGAAACGGCGGACGGTATGATCAAGATCTCCTGCGAAACCATGGCGCAGGCGGTGAAAGGGGTCGTGGTGGCGCGGGCGCGCGATCCGCGCGATTTCGTTCTGGCCAGTTTTGGCGGGGCGGGGCCGATGCACGCCAGCTTCGTGGCTCAGGCCATGAGCATTCCCAAGGTGGTCATCCCCGGGGCGGCGGGTGTTGCCTCGGCCTTTGGGGCGACGGCGATGGACATGCGCCACGATATCGAGACCTTCCACTATGCGCCCGTCGATTCGGTGAATGTGGACGATCTCAACCGGCTCTATGCGAAGATTGAAGCGGACGCCCGTGCGCGGCTCGCGGAGGACGGGATCGCGCCGGACGCGATGGAACTGCGGCGGACGGCGCAGATGCGCTATATCGGCCAGACCTACGAGGTCGAAACCGACATCCCGTCGGGCACCCTGTCGCAGGATCACATGCCATCGGTCGCCAAGGCGTTTCATGCCGCGCATGAAAAGGAATACGGCGTCGCCAACGATAGCTTCCCGGTTGCCTTCGTGTCGCTGAGCGTCACCGCCGTAGGCAAGATGAAAGAGCCGCCGATCTATGATTTCAGCGGCAAGACCACGGCCGAAAGCCACAGCTCGCGTCAGGTCTATTTCGACGGCACCTGGCACGATGCGGCGCTGTATGACGGCAAGTATGTCGGACCGGGGGCCAAAATGGCTGGCCCCGCAATCGTCGAATATCTCGACTCGATCGCGGTGGTGCCGCCGACCTGCGAGGCGGAAGTCGACACCAGCGGCAACCTGATCGTCACGATCGCCAACTGAGGAGAACCACCAATGGCAATGGAAACCAAAGGACGTTTCGGCGAGGTTGACGCGGTCACTTTCGAGGTGCTTCGAAACACGTTCGAATATGCATGTAACCGCATGGCGACGATCATGCAGCGCACGTCGTTTTCACCGATCCTCGCGGATATTCTCGATTTTTCGAACGCGATCTACGATCCCGAGATGCGCCTTCTGGCGCAGGCGGCGAACTGCCCCGTCCACCTGGCCGCGATGCAGTACAGCGCTGACGCGGCGGCGCGGAAATATCCCATCGAGACGATGAAACCGGGTGACATCTTTGCGCTGAACGACCCCTATCAGGGCGGAACGCATACCAACGACATCACCTTCATCATGCCGATTTTCTGTGACGGCGAACTGATGGGGTTCGCGGTGAGCCGCGGTCACTGGATGGATCTGGGCGGCGGCGCGGCGGGGGGCATGTCCTTCTCGACCCACGTGGCGGCCGAAGGGCTGCGCATTCCGCCGATCAAATTGTATGAGAACTACGAAATCAATCCGGATTTCCTGGCGATCATCATGAACAACACCCGCACCCCGCATTTCATCGAAGGGGATTTGCAGGCCCATCTCGGGGCGCTGAAGGCAGCCGAGCAGGAGTTGCAGCGGGCCATCAAGCGATACGGCGCGAAAACGGTCAAGGCTGCGATGAAGGAGCTGATCGGCTATACCGAGCGGATCATCCGCAAGTCGATCGAGGATATCCCCGACGGCGTCTATTCCGCCGAGGATTACGCCGATACCGACGGGTTCTCTCCCGATCCGGTGAAGGTTGCGGTGACGCTGACCGTCAAGGGGTCCGACATCCATGTCGATTTCACCGGTTCCGATCCGGTCTGCAAGGGGTCGATCAACTCGCCCTATGCGAACACGGCGTCGGCGGCGTTCTACTCACTGCAATTCTTCCTTGCGCCGCATGCGCCGTCGAATGCAGGGATGTTCGTGCCGATCACGCTGACGATCCCCGAAAACACCTGGCTGAACCCGCAATGGCCGGCACCGACCATCGGCTGCACCACGCTGACGTCGTCCAAGATCACCAGTGCGATCTGGCAGGCGCTGGCACAGGCGATCCCGGATCGTGTGACCGGGTCGACCTGTGCGGAGTGCAACTGGTTCGTGTCCTCGACCAAGGATGCCCAAGGCAATGCGGATGTGTTCTCGGACCTGCCCGCCGGGGGCTGGGGCGGCACGCCGTTCAACGACGGCATGAGCGTCACCATGGATCCGCTGGGCAACTGCATGAACATGATGGCGGAAACGGCCGAGCTGTTGTTCCCGATCGAATACGAGGCGTTCGAGCTGCGGCCCGACAGCGCCGGCGCGGGCAAGTTCCGTGGCGGGCTGGGCGCCAAGTTCCAGGTCAGGTTCCTCTGCGAGGGCGAGATGAACATGGAAACCTCGCGCACCCGCGAAGGCAGCCCCGGCGTGAACGGCGGGTTGCGCAGCGACGTGCAGCGGTCGACGCATCTTTACCCCGACGGGCGCGAGATCGTGATCGGCGGCCTGACCGAAAACGGTGACTGGCGCAGCCCGTTGCTGTCGAGCCATCCGTTCAAATACGACGAGGTGTTCCAGTTCGAAAGCACCGGAGGCGGCGGCTGGGGCAACCCGCATGAGCGACCGTCCGAAAAGGTCCTGGACGACGTGCTGGATGGCTATGTGTCGATCGACAAGGCGCGCATCGACTACGGCGTAGCCATCGATGCGCAGACCATGACCATCAACGAGGCGGAAACCGCGCGACTGCGCGGGGCCTGATACACCTATCCGGCGCCCCGGCTGCGGGGCGCCGGTTCACCGATGCGTTCTCACTAACAATAACACGCCGTGTTGCGCGGCCGTGAACGCAGAACTTGTCCTCACAGGGAGACGTAGAATGCACAAGACCCTCAAATCGCCCGCCATCCGCAGTTCGCGGCGCAAGTTTCTGACCGGTACCGCAGGAGCCGCGTTCGGCGCGGGGCTTCTTTCCTCGATCAACGAGGCAAACGCCCAGGGCTCCGGTACCATTCCCGTCGGCCAGATGGCCTCGCTGACGGGGCCGCTCGCAGTCGATGGGATCGAACACAAGAACGGGCTGGAAATGGCCTGCGAAGAGATCAACGCCGCCGGCGGTATTCTGGGCAGGATGCTGGAGCCGACGACGCTGGACAGCAAGAACCAGACCGCCGAGGAGGTCAGCGCCGCTGCCCGGCTGCTGATCGACCGTTATGGGTCGCATGCGATCATCAACGGCTACAATGTCGGCGCCAATCAGGCCGAATACGATCCGATCGCGGATGCCGGGATCATCTATATCCACTACAACACATCGATCGGGCATCACGAGGCGTTCCAGAGCGATCCCGAACGCTATACCGGCATCTTCATGGCCGACCCGGCGGAGTATTACTACGGCGTCGG
>CAYGNB010000289.1:0-2433 GCA_964351135.1 uncultured Rhodobacterales bacterium
AACGCGGAAACGGCGCTGCTGCGCGCCGATAGCGGCCCCTTTCTGGAGGCCGCGGACGCATTGCTGCGGACCGGGCCGACGGGAACAAACGTGATGGATTTGCTGGTGGCGCTCAGGGCCTGAACCCGCGTCCGGCCATGCCCACCCCACAAGTCTACGTCGTGGTCCACCGGACATTCCTGCTTGCCCAAGCGCCGGAAATGCGCAACCCTTTGGGTGATCAAGCAACAAAATTGCGTTCCAAACGCTGTAACGACACGGGAGATCATCATGAAAGATCAGATCAATTACCTTGCCGGCCATGCTATCGCCGGCAGGATGAGCCGTCGTGAATTCCTGAACCGCGCTGCGGCACTCGGCATCGGCGCGGTGACGGCCAACACCATTTTGGCGCAGGCCGCCCATGCGCAGGAGCCCGTCAAGGGTGGCACCATCCGCATGGGCGTGCAGGGCGGGTCCACCACCGACAGCCTCGACCCGGCGCTGACGACCAACACCGTCGGCCTGATGCTGATCCGCATGTGGGGCGAACCGCTGGTGGAACTGGACGATGACGGCGGGTTGCAGGGCAAGGTGGCCGAGAGCTTCGAGGGGTCGGACGATGCCAGCACCTGGCGCTTCCGCCTGCGCAGCGGCATCACCTTTTCCAACGGCCAGCCGGTCACGCCCGAGGACGTGGCCGCAACGCTGGCACGGCATTCCGACGATGAATCGAAATCCGGCGCGCTCGGGCTGATGCGCGATATCTCGGAGATTCGCGTCGACGGATCGGATATCGTGATCGAGCTCAAGACGCCCAATGCCGACCTTCCGTATCTGATGTCGGACTATCACCTCGTGATCCAGCCCGGCGGCGGCAAGGACGCCCCGGACGCCGCCATCGGCACCGGCCCCTATGTCCTGAAGGACGTGGACATGGGCGTGCGTTTCGTAGCCGAAAAGAACCCGCATTACTGGGGCGACCTGGGGCATGCGGATACCCTTGAACTGCTGGTCATCAACGACGACACCGCGCGGGTCGCGGCCCTGCAGTCGGGTCAAGTGGATCTGATCGACCGGGTGCCGCCGCGCACCGCGGGTCTGGTCGCGCGGGCCCCGAATATCGATGTGCACCAGACGTCGGGCCCGGGGCATTACGTGTTCATCATGCACTGTGACACCGCGCCCTTCGACAACAAGGATCTGCGGCTGGCACTGAAATACGGCATCAACCGGCAGGAACTGGTGGACAAGATCCTGTTCGGTTACGGCTCGGTCGGGAACGACACCCCGATCAACGCCTCGTATCCGCTCTATTCCGAACTCGAGCAGCGCGCATACGACCCCGAGAAGGCGGCGTTCCATCTCAAGCAATCCGGGTATGACGGATCTATCCTGTTGCGCACCTCGGACAACTCGTTCCCCGGCGCACCGGACGCATCGGCCCTGTTCCAGCAAAGCTGTGCCGCCGCCGGCATCAACGTCGAGATCAAGCGCGAGCCTAATGACGGCTACTGGTCCGAGGTCTGGAACAAGCAGCCGTTCTGCACCAGCTACTGGGGCGGTCGTCCGACGCAGGACCAGATGTACACCACCGCCTATCTGTCCACCGCGGACTGGAACGACACGCGGTTCAAGAACGAACAGTTCGATCAGATGCTGCTCGCCGCCCGCGCCGAGGTCGATCAGGCCAAGCGCAAGCAGATCTATGCCGACATGGGCCAGATCCTGCATGACGAAGGTGGCCTGATCTGCCCGATGTTCAACGATTTCGTCGAAGCGACCAGCACCCGCGTCGCCGGCTTTATCCCCGGCATCAAGGGTCAGGTCCTGATGAACGGCTATGCCCCCCATCGGATGTGGGTAACGGGCTGATATGGCCCAGGTCGCGAAACTTCTGGCTCAGCGCATCGCGCTGAGCCTCGTCTTGCTGTTCTTCGTCTCGGTCCTCATTTTTGCGGGAACGATCATCCTGCCGGGCGACGTGGCACAGTCGATCCTCGGACAATCCGCAACACCAGAGGCACTGGCCAATCTGCGTGCCGAGCTGGGCCTGAACGAACCCGCCCTGACCCGATATTTCAACTGGCTGGGTGGCGTGCTGCACGGCGATCTGGGCACCGCGCTGACCAGCGGTCAGGACATCGCGGAAAACGTGAGCAAACGGCTGGGCAACACCCTGTTCCTGGCCTTCTGGGCGGCAATGGTTTCCGTCCCGCTCGCGATCTTTCTGGGCCTGCTGGCCGTGCGGTATCGCGACCGCTGGCCGGACAAGCTGATTTCGGCGGTCACGCTGACGGCCATTTCCATCCCCGAATTCCTGATCGGCTATGTGCTGATGTACTTTGTCGCGGTTAAGCTGGGCTGGTTTTCCTCGGTCGCGATGATCAACGAAACGATGACGCTGGGCCAGAAGCTCAACGTCATCGCGCTGCCGGTCGCGGTGCTGACGCT
>CAYGNB010000289.1:2533-4391 GCA_964351135.1 uncultured Rhodobacterales bacterium
TATCTGGTCGATCACGTGGCCAAGCGCGACGTGCCGGTGGTGCAGGCCTGCGGCCTGATCTTCGCCGCCGTCTATATCGGTCTGAACATGATCGCCGACATCGTGTCGATCCTCGCCAACCCGCGCCTGCGGCACCCGAAATAGGAGGGCGGCGAGATGCTTAAGAACATACCAGTCTCTGCCATGATCGGGCTGTTTTTCATGGCGCTGTATTTCCTGATGGCAATCTTTGCGCCGCTGATCGCTCCCTATGGCATGGCCGAGGTGGTCGGTGGCGTGTGGGAGCCGTCCTCTGCCGAACATCTGCTGGGAACCGACAGTATCGGCCGCGATCTGCTCAGCCGGATGATCTATGGCGGACGCACGACCATCTGGATCGCCACCGCCGCCACGATCCTGTCCTTTGTCACCGGATCGGTTCTGGGCCTGCTGGCCGCGGTGCTGGGCGGCTGGATGGATCAGGCGATATCCCGGTTCGTGGATCTGATCATGTCGATCCCGACCCTGATCTTTGCGCTGGTGGTCTTGTCGGTGATGCCGGTGACGGTGACGATCCTGATCATCGTGATGGGTCTGCTGGACAGCACCCGCGTCTATCGGCTGGCCCGCGCGGTCGCGGTAGATATCAACGTGATGGACTATGTCGAGGCGGCCAAGCTGCGCGGCGAGGGACGGCGCTGGATCATCTTCCGTGAAATCCTGCCCAACGCCCTGTCGCCGCTGGTGGCGGAAATGGGCCTGCGCTTCATCTTTGCGGTTCTGTTCGTGTCCACGCTGTCTTTTCTCGGTCTCGGAGTGCAACCGCCCGAAGCCGACTGGGGCGGCATCGTGAAGGAGAACAAGGAAGGCATCGTCTATGGCATTCCGGCGGCGCTGCTGCCCGCCGTCGCCATCGCCACGCTGGCCATCTCGGTCAACCTGGTGGCCGACTGGATCCTGAACCGCACCACCAGTCTGAAGGGGGGACGCGGCTGATGTCCGACAAACTGCTGAAAGTCCGCGACCTGAAGATCGGCGCCACCGTCTATCCGCCCGGTGAACCCCCGCGCAAGATCGAGATCGTTCATGGGGTGTCCTTTGACCTCGAAAAGGGAAAGGTGCTGGGCCTGATCGGTGAATCCGGTGCCGGGAAATCCACCATCGGCCTGTCCGCGATGGGCTATGGGCGCGGCGGCGTCGAGATCACCGGCGGCGAGGTCTGGGTCAATGGCCGCGACATCCTGCGCGGCGGCCTGAAAGGGTTGCGCGAATTGCGTGGGGCCGAGGTGACCTATGTCGCGCAATCCGCTGCGGCATCGTTCAACCCGGCCAAGAAGCTGATGGAGCAGGTCACGGAATCCGCGATCCATCACAAGCGGTTCACCAGGGCCGAGGCCGAGACCCGCGCGGTCGAGTTGTTCAGAAAGCTCGGCCTGCCGGACCCGGAGCATATCGGCAACCGCTATCCGCACCAGGTTTCAGGCGGACAGTTGCAGCGGGTCATGACCGCGCTGGCACTGTGCCCGCAGCCCGATCTGGTGGTGTTCGACGAACCCACCACCGCGCTGGACGTGACCACGCAGATCGACGTTCTCAAGGCGATCAAGGAAGCGATCAAGGATACCGGTGTCGCCGCGCTCTATATCACCCACGACCTGGCGGTGGTGGCGCAGGTGAGCGACGACATCATGGTGCTGCGGCAGGGCGAAACAGTGGAATACGGCTCGGTCCGGCAGATCATCGAGGACCCGCACGAGGACTATACCCGTGCGCTGGTATCGGTGCGATCCATCGAACACGAGGAAAAGCCGCCCTCGCCGGAACCGGTGCTGACCGTGCGTGGCGTCACGGCCCGCTACAAGGGGCTGAGCTTTGACGT
>CAYGNB010000290.1:0-4387 GCA_964351135.1 uncultured Rhodobacterales bacterium
ACGATCCTGATCGGGCTCTTCGGCCCGACCACCCGGATGGAGGCGCTGATGCGTCTGCCCGGCGGACGGATCAAGACGGTAAAGAACGGCACCAACATCCTGTCGGGTCGCGTGGTGGCGATCGACGACCGCGGCGTGCACCTGCTGCGCCGTGGCGAGGTGGTGCTGATCGGCATGCCGGGCACCTGAACCGCATCGGTTCGGGCTTGACCCGCCTGCCCGCGCGGGGCAGATCGCGCATATGACCGACCCCATAACCCAATCCGACACGCGGATCGCCCTGATCACGGGCGCGTCGCGCGGTCTCGGCGCCGCGCTGGCCGAGGCGCTGGCCCCCGCCTTTCATATCGTCGCCGTCGCCCGCACCACCGGCGCGCTGGAGGATCTGGACGACCGCATCAAGGCCAGGGGCGGTCAGGCCACGCTGGCGCCGATGGACGTGGCCGACGCGAATGCCATGGCGACGCTGTGCCGGGGTATCCACGACCGCTGGGGCAAGGTCGATATCTGGCTGCACACCGCGATCCATGCCGCGCCGCTGACACCGGCCAATTTCATCGACACCAAGGACTGGTCGAAATCGGTCGCCGTGAATGCCACGGCCACGTCGGTGCTGATCCCCTATGTGTCGCCGCTGCTGGGCGATAGCGGCCGGGCCGTGTTCTTCGACGACCCGCAGGCGGGCGAAAAATTCCATGGCACCTATGGCGCGACCAAGGCCGCGCAAATGGCGCTGGCCCGCAGCTGGGCGGCGGAAACCGTCCGCACCGGGCCGCGCGTCGACGTGGTCGAACCGCGCCCGATGGCCACCGCGACCCGCGCCCGGTTCCATCCCGGCGAAGACAGGGACCGGCTGGCGCGGCCCGCGGACGAGGCGGCGCGCCTTCTCGACCTGTTGCAGTTGAGCTAGGGCGCCGGGCCATACGCGCGACGCCGCTTGCCCTGATTCGGCCCCGAGACTATCAAAGGGCCAAAGAGGCAGAATTTCATGCGCATCCTGATCACGAATGACGACGGCATCAACGCTCCGGGGTTGCAGGTGCTGGCGGATATTGCCGCCGATCTCGCCGGCCCCGATGGCGAGGTCTGGACGGTGGCCCCTGCCTTTGAACAATCCGGCGTGGCCCATTGCATCAGCTACACCCACCCGATGATGATCGCCCGGATGGGCGAACGCAGCTTTGCCGCCGAAGGCAGTCCCGCCGACTGCGTGATGGCCGGGCTGCACGACGTGATGAAGGACGCCCCGCCCGACCTGGTCCTGTCCGGCGTCAACCGTGGCAACAATTCGGCCGAGAACGCGCTGTATTCCGGCACGCTGGGCGGTGCGATGGAGGCCGCGCTGCAGGGCCTGCCCGCCATCGCGCTGTCGCAATATCTCGGCCCGCGCACCTTTTCGGCCCAGAACCCGTTCGAGGCGGCGGCGCGGCACGGCGCAGAGGTGATCCGGCGCATTCTGGACGCGACACCCGATGCCGGCGACGATTACCGGTTGTTCTACAACGTCAACTTTCCGCCGATCCCGGCGGACGAGGTGAAAGGCACGCGTATCGCCACCCAGGGCTACCGGCGGGGCACCCGGTTCGGGGTCGAACCGCACCTGTCGCCCTCGGGACGGCGGTTTCTCTGGATTCGCGGCGGCGAACAGCATGTGCCGACGCTGCCCGGAACGGACGCGGCGCTGAACCTCGACGGCTATATATCGGTCACGCCGATGCGTGCGGACCTGACCGCCCACGATGCGCTCGACGCGCTGCGGGGTATTGAATGACCGGTCCCGACGCAGAAACCCGGATGCAGTTCCTGTTCGCATTGCGATCGCACGGGGTGACGGATGCCCGCGTGCTCGAAGTGATGGAGGCGATCGACCGGGGGCCGTTCGTCACCGGGCTGTTCTCGGAACGCGCCTATGACGATACGCCGCTGCCCATCGCCTGTGGCCAGACCATCAGCCAGCCCTCGGTGGTCGGCCTGATGACGCAGGCGCTGGACGTCGGCCCGCGCCACAAGGTGCTCGAGGTCGGCACCGGATCTGGGTATCAGGCGGCGGTGCTGTCCCGGCTGGCGCGACGGGTCTATACACTGGACCGCCACGCGCGATTGGTGCGCGAGGCACAGGCGGTTTTCGACGCGATGGGGCTGGCCAATATCACCGCGATGGTGGGCGATGGATCGCATGGGTTGCCCGAACAGGCGCCATTCGACAGGATCATGGTCACGGCGGCAGCCGAAGACCCGCCGGGGCCGCTCTTGGCGCAACTCAGGATCGGCGGTATCATGGTGGTGCCGGTCGGCCAGTCCGACGCCGTGCAGACCCTGATCCGGGTACGGCGGCACGAAACTGGTTATGACTACGATGAATTGCGCCCGGTGCGGTTTGTCCCGCTCCTCGAAGGGCTGGGCAAGGACGAGTGAACCCGAGTTGATCGCCGAAACCCCGGTGAACAGGGGGCGGCAAATTGAGGATGGCATGATGAATTTTCCCCGAACCCGCAAGATCGCCCGTATCGGCGCGCCGGTTGCGGTGCTGGCGCTGGTTTCGGCCTGCTCCAAACCGCTGGACTATGACCTGCGCGGCCATATCGGCGCATTCAGCACCGCGCCCGCGGCATCGCAGGCCACCGCGGACCGGCCCAAGCCGGACGATCGCGGGGTGATATCCTATCCGAACTATCAGGTCGCGGTGGCGCGGCGCGGCGATACCGTCGGAACGGTCGCGACCCGCGTTGGCCTGCCGGCCGCCGAACTGGCCCGGTACAACGGCATCGACCCGAACGCGACGCTGCGCGAAGGCGAAGTGATCGCCCTGCCCCGGCGTGTTCCCGCCAGCGGCGGCGTCGACATCGCCGCCCTGGCCGGCAGCGCCATCGACAGCGCACCCGAACCCGGCGCGGTTCAGACCACGGCCCTGCCGTCCGCCAGCGGGCAAACATCGAAACCGGCCGCACAGACAGGACAGGAACCGGTGCGCCACAAGGTGGCGCGCGGAGAAACCGCCTATACCATTTCGCGGCTCTATCAGGTGCCGGTGAAATCTCTGGCGGAATGGAACGGGCTGGGCTCGGACTTCGCGGTGCGCGAAGGCCAATACCTGCTGATCCCTGTTCAGGGTGCCAAACCGCCCAGGGCGGCCGCTGCGGCGGCGGCGACCACCGCCCCCGGCGCCGGGTCGCCCACGCCGACCCCGCCCAGCGCAACCGGCCCGCTTCCGGCGGAACAGGTGAAACCGGCCGCCGAGTCCAAGCCGCAGACCGTCACCGCGGACAAGCCGACCAAGCCCGCCCAGACGGGCCAGCTGGCGATGCCGGTTTCGGGCAAGATCGTCCGCGAATATTCGCCGGGCCGCAACAACGGCATCGACATCTCGGCCAGTTCCGGCGCTCAGGTTTCGGCCGCCGCCGACGGCAACGTGTTGGCTATCACCGAAGATACCGAGGGCACGTCGATCGTGATCGTTCGCCATTCCAACAAGCTGGTGACGGTCTATGCCAACGTCGACGACATCGCGGTGAAGAAGGGCGACACCGTCAAACGCGGCCAGAAACTGGCCCAGACCCGTTCAGGCGGCAATACGGCTATGCATTTCGAGGTGCGCGAAGGTCTCGATAGCGTCGATCCGATGCTGTACCTGAAATAGGCGCGCCCGACGCCGCGCCTTGAATGGACCCGGTTCCGCCCCGACGGCGGGCGGAACCGCCTTTGAGAAAGGCATGGCCATGATACCGACCATCAGCATTGCCACCGTCGCGACCCTTGTCGCCACGAACATCTGTCCCTGGGCCAAAGGCAGCTATGAAGGCGGCGAGCCGGATTTCCGGGCGGAGTTTGCCGTGAATCAGGATTGCAGTCAGATCGTGTTCCAATCATCGGGCAGCGACGCCTTTGCGCAGACCGAAACGCCGCTGAGCTTTCCGCTGACGCAGACCGACAACGGGTGGGAGGCAAACATTCACCAGATCCGCACCATTCTGCGTCCCGACGGCCGGCACATCCAGTTCATGGGCCCCGGCGTGGATCGGCTGCTGCCCGTTATCGACCACTAGGGCCGGTCAGTCCACGCCGCGACTGCCGTGCCGCCCGGCCAGATCGGTAAAGAACTGCCACGCCACCCGGCCCGACCGTGACCCGCGCGTCGCCTGCCACTCGATCGCCTCGGCCCGCAGGGTTTCGGGATCGATCTGCAGGTCGTGCGCGGCACAATACCCGTCGATCATGGTGAGGAATTCGTCCTGGCTGCACGGGTGGAACCCCAGCCACAGCCCGAACCGGTCCGACAGAGATACCTTTTCCTCGACCGCTTCGGACGGGCTGATCGCGCTGGAACGTTCGTTTTCGATCATGTCGCGCGGCATCAGGTGGCGGCGGTTGGAGGTGGCGTAGAACACCA
>CAYGNB010000291.1:0-4349 GCA_964351135.1 uncultured Rhodobacterales bacterium
TACCCACCGCGATGCCGCCCGCGCCGTTGACGAGCATGTTGGGAAACCGCGCCGGCAGAACCGTGGGTTCGCGGTCCTTGCCGTCGTAGTTGTCCTGGAAATCGACGGTGTCCTTCTCGATGTCGGCCAGCAGGAACTGCGCCGGCTTGGCCATCCGCACCTCGGTATAGCGCATCGCCGCCGGGTTATCGCCGTCCATCGAGCCGAAGTTGCCCTGGCCATCGAGCAGGGGCAGCGACATCGAGAAATCCTGCGCCATCCGCACCAAAGCGTCATAGATCGCGCTGTCGCCATGCGGGTGGTATTTCCCCATGACATCGCCTACCGGCCGCGCGGACTTGCGGTAGGGCTTGTCGTGCGTGTTCCCCGTCTCGTGCATCGCGTAGAGGATCCTGCGGTGCACGGGTTTCAGGCCATCGCGCAGATCGGGGATCGCCCGGCTGACGATCACGCTCATCGCGTAGTCGAGATACGAGGTCCGCATCTCGTCTTCGATAGAGACGGTCGGGCCGGTCGGAACCGGGGGCATGCCGCCCGTTTCCTCTTCGTTTTCAGGGGGTTCTGGGGTGTCGCTCACGTGGATCTGTGGTCCCGGGCCAGATGCTATATCTTGTTGCTCAAACTATAGCCTGTCCCGCATATGGGGTGCAATGCCTGCCTAAGGCTTGTGCAAGCAGCCACCGGACATGAGTGCTAACATACTGTTTTTGTTGAAAAGAATTGCGGGTCTGGCATCATTTTCCACAGGCACTTATGCAAGGAGGCCCCATTGAGCACATCCGAAACCGAACTGATGCTGAAGGGATACGGGCTGACAACGGCCGAGTTCTTCTACCGGATGCCCGATTATCGCAACGTTCTCAATACCTTCGTCTGGCAGGACTATGACCTTGCGCCGGATCATCCCCGGCTCTTCAAGTTCATCGAGTTCTGGCAGGAGGAGATAGAGGGGCCGTTGCACTCGGTCCGCTTCGTCCATCGCAAGATGATCTCGCCCGGCGAGTGGCGCAACGTTACCGGCGAGTTCACGCTGCACTAGGCGTCAGGCCCGCCGTCCCGCACGGACGGCGGCCAGCCAGAGCAGGGCGAAGCCCATCGACAGGATCGCGTTCCAGCTGGCCATCGAAAGGGTGAACATCTCCCAGACGACCTCGTCGCACATGACCACGTTCACCGGGCCGTCCATCGACAACAGGTCAGCGCCCGACAGGCCCGTCAGCCCCCCGTCGCCCGCGCTGCAGCCTTGCGGGCCCTGCCACCACTTGCGCTCAACCCCCGTGTGATACACCCCGATGCCCGCCGTGGTCAGCGCCGCCGCGGCGCCCACCAGCGGCAACAGCGCGCCCCCAACGATTAGCCCCGCCGCGCCGGCGAGGATCGCCGCACCATGCGGCCAGCGCTGCCAGAGGCACAATTCGCACGGGGCCAGGCCGCCAATATACTGAAAGCCGAAGGCCCCCAGCAGGATCGCCGCGGACCCGCCGGCGGCCAGAAAGATCAGAAGATTGCGTGTCATAGGTATCTCAGTGCCGCGAAGCCGCCCAGGAGCAGGACGACGAAGATGGTGAACATGAGCCCGAGCCGCTTCTCGATGAAAGTGCGGATCGGCGGCCCGAACTTCCACAGAAGCGCCGCGACGAGGAAAAAGCGCAGTCCCCGCGCGACGATGGACGCCACGATGAACACGCCCAGGTTCAGACCCGTGGTCCCCGACAGGATGGTGATGACCTTGTAGGGGAAGGGGGTGACGCCGGCGATCAGCACCGCCCAGGCGCCCCATTCGTTGTAGCGAACGGCGAATTCCTCGAAATACTTGTCCTTGCCGTAGAATTCGAGCACCGGCCGGCCGACGCTTTCGAACAGGCCCCAGCCGATGTAGTAGCCGAAGAGCCCGCCCAGCACGGAAAAGACGGTCGCGACCCCGGCGATCAGCCAGGCCCGGCGCGGCGCCGCGATCACCATCGGGATCAGCAAAAGGTCGGGCGGGATCGGAAAGACGGAGCTTTCTATGAAAGCCACGAAGGCAAGCGCCCAAAGGGCATGCCGACTTTCGGCCAGCGAAATCGTCCAATCGTAAAGTTTTCTGAGCATTACCGCACCGCCCGCCATTCGCGGCTCATACGCCACGTCCGTCGACGGGGGTCAAGCCGGTAGCGGCGCACGATAAGTTGAGACGCGTTCAGGGCGTGGCGAACACCGCGCTCCGGCGTACGTTCATCGGCTGTGGCAGGTCCTCGCCCAGGCGCTGCAACGCCAGCTCCTCGGGCGCGTTCACCACGATGACGGGAAGGGTCAGTTCCTCGTGTTCCAGAATGCGCAGGAATTCCTGCGTCGTGCGCATCGAGGCAAAGGTCTCGGCATCGAGCACCATGACCTGCCAGTCCGTCGGATCATCCATCACCATGACAAGCGCGGTGTAGGGGTCTTCGGCGCTGACCCAGCCCGACACGTCCGGGACGGCCTGTGCGGCCGAGCCGGGCGCGCCGACGACGATGCCCTGCCGCGACCGGCGCGACCGACCGGGGCAGGCGGGCCAAAGGGGCCCGATGATCGGGGTATGCGCGGTCATGTGCGCACCGCCCATGCCGGGACGCGCTGCGGTGAAGACGGCGATGTCGCACGAAGTACCTGCATCTGGGTCGGTCCTGAAACTCGATCGCTACAAACTGTCCGGTGCAAGGTCGCGGCGAATCTGGGCAGAACCGGGGCGGACTTCGTTTCAGGGTTGGGACAAGTCAGGGTGTTTTCGCGGCGATTGTGGACATGGCCCCCGGAACATTCCTGTGGACGAAGGCGCCGTGCTTGGCTAGGGACAGGTCGTGGCCCGAGTGGCGGAATGGTAGACGCAGGGGATTCAAAATCCCTACTTTTGTTTGTAAAAGCGTTTTAAATCAATGACTTGCAGTGACTCCCGCGAAACTACAATCGTACTACAGATGCTACACTCGGCTTGCTGAGCTGCGGCTGGGCTGCTTTATTGAATGGTGTGCATTTGTTTGGTAGGAGGCTGCTGTCGCGGGCGTGGCGGAATGGTAGACGCGAAGGTCTCAAACACCTTTTCCTCACGGAGTGCCGGTTCGAGTCCGGCCGCCCGCACCAGTCCTTTGGACCATGGGGCTGATTTATGAATGAAACCATTGGGCCGGGCGTGCGCCTGGAGATCCGGAAGACCAGTCCCTACTACCAAGCGGTACTGCGTGACGGTGAAGGGCGGTGGCGGCGCTACAGCACAAAGACCGAGGATCGTGACCTAGCCATCGCTTTCGCCCAACAAAAACGAGGCGAGCTTCAGGTGCTTGCCGATCATGGGATTTCAGCGGGCGATAAGCGGTTTGATTACGTTGCTGGCGAATATCTGAAGGAGCTGGCCGCTGATGAAGCCGCAGGGACAGCGAAAGCGAGCCAAGGCACCTACGTAAAGGTGACCCGCAACTGGCTCATTCCGTTCTTTGGGCCGAGGTATCTGCACCAGATTGACGATGGCCTTGTGGCCGCGTTTGAGGAGCACCGTCGGCAAAAGATGGGTCGCGAACCTGCAAAGAGCACAGTCAACAAGCACAACATCGTGCTGCGGGCGGTGCTGGAATACGCGGTGAAGCGAAAATGGCTAAAGCGCAGCGAAATCCCTAAGCTGACTGTGAAGAACAAAGGGGTAGCCGCCCAGCGCCGTGGCTTTTTTGAGTATGACGAGTGGTCAGCGCTTGCCACGTTCCTGCACTCATGGCCGAAAGCCAGCCGCAAGGCCGTGACCAAATACAAACGTGGTGTGCTCAGCAGCTACGTGTACCTGATCACCATGAGCGGCCTCAGACCCGGCACCGAGGCTGATAGTATCCGCTGGAACGATTTTCAGGCTGTGCCCCGGTCTGGAGAGCGTCCCGGGTACTACAAGATCTATATTCGGGCAGGGAAGAAGGCGGGCCGAGGAAAGCGGTTGGCACGTGCCATAGCGCACCGGTTTGTGGTGGTGGACACGGAGATGGTTCAGCATCTGGAAATGCTGAAGTTTGAGCGCATCAACCAGGTGCAGCCCAATGATTTGGTTTTTTGTATGCCGGACGGTTCACCGATCACTGGGCTCTCAGCGATGTTCCGACAGGCACTGGATGCGACGGGCCTTCGGGTTGGGTTTGGTGGTGAAGAGCGGACCCTGTACAGCTTGCGGCACACCTATGCCACGTGGAACCTGCGGCGAGGGGTGACCTATGAGCAACTGAAGACGCAGATGGGCACGAGCATGGCGATGCTTCAAAAACACTACGACCACGCTACCGCCGATACCTGGGCCACGGACTTGCTGCTGGGTCAGACGAAAATGGTGAAATGACGGTGAACGACTGGGGATGAGC
>CAYGNB010000292.1:0-4336 GCA_964351135.1 uncultured Rhodobacterales bacterium
CGCAGAATCGCGGCGTGCAGCCGGTCCAGCCCCCGCCCCGTTTTCGCGCTGACCGTGATCAGCGGCGCACCACGCAGTTGCGGCAAAAGCCGGTTGAAGGCCTCCTTGAGATCGCGGAGCTTTTGTTGCTTGTCGTCCTCGATATCCCATTTGTTGACCGCCACGACCACCGCGCGGCCTTCGCGCTCGGCCAGATCGGCGATGCGCAGATCCTGTTGTTCGAACGGGATCGCAGCATCGAGCAACACCACAACCACCTCTGCGAACTTGACCGCGCGCAGCCCGTCCGAGACCGAGAGTTTCTCCAGCTTTTCCTGAACCCGCGCCTTCTTGCGCATCCCGGCGGTATCGAAAATCCGCATCGGCACGCCGTCCCAGTCCACGCGCAGCGAAATCGCGTCGCGGGTGATCCCGGCTTCGGGCCCGGTCAGCAGCCGGTCTTCGCCGAGGATACGGTTGATCAGGGTGGATTTGCCCGCGTTGGGCCGCCCCACCACCGCAACCTGCAGCGGTTTGTCCGGTGTTGGCGCGCGGTCGGTATCGTCCGTTTCGTCCGCGCCTTCCTCATCCAACGCGACATCGGTGTCGGGCGCATCCTGCGCCGCCCGCTTGGCCATCTCGTCGGCTATCGGCATCAGCTGGGCGTAGAGATCGTTCAATCCCTCGCCATGTTCGGCGGACAACCGGATCGGCTCATCCAGGCCCAGCTCCCACGCTTCGAGCACGCCGGCATCCGCAGCGGACCCCTCGGCCTTGTTGGCCGCCAGGATCACATGGGCCGCCCGTTTGCGCAGAATCTCGGCAAAGACGCGGTCGGTGGGCGTGATGCCGGTGCGGGCGTCCACAAGGAACAGGCAGATATCGGCCATGTCCACCGCACGTTCCGTCAGCCGCCGCATACGGCCCGGCAGGCTGTCGTCGCTGGCGTCTTCGAGCCCCGCCGTGTCGATCACGGTAAACCGCAGGTCACCCAACCGCGCCGCGCCCTCGCGCAGGTCACGGGTCACCCCCGGCTGGTCGTCGACCAGCGCCAGCCGTTTGCCGACGAGGCGATTGAACAGCGTGGACTTGCCCACATTGGGCCGGCCCACAATTGCGAGGGTGAAGGTCATGGCGATGCGTCCCGAATACGAATGCGCCCTTTAGCGCATCCGCCGCTCAACGGAAAGCGTGCAGTTCGCCTTTGCGGCTGACCACATACAGCGTACCGCCCGCCACCACCGGGGGCGTCGCCGCGCCATCGGGGATGGGCGTCGAAGCGACCAGTACCCCGTTTTCCGGCGCAAAGAACCGTAACTGGCCGTCGCCGGAGGCCACCGCCAGTCGAGATCCGGCAAGGACCGGGCCGTAATTGGCGTAGGACGGTCCGCGTTTGCGCGGCTTGTCCTTGAGGAACCCGGGCAGGCCCGCCGACCAGATCACGCTGCCGTCGCCCGCATCGATACGCAGCAGGTGGTTCAGGTCGGAAACCGCAAAGATCGAATCGCCAACAGGCCAGACAGGTCCCAGCGCGCCTTCGCGGGCCGTCCAGATCCGATCGCCGGTACTGGCATTCAGGGCCACGATCCGGCCCGAATGGTTGCCCGCATAGATGCGGCTTCCCGACACCACCGGCGCGCCGGTCACGTCGCCGATCCGGGCGGCGGCGCTGCCCTTGCGGCGCCCCGCCACCGAGGCGCTCCAGCGACGCAGCCCGCCACGGCGGAAACTGCCAACGATGTCGCCCGACCCGAAGGCAAAGACCACCAGATCGCCTGCGAGCACCGGCGCGGGCGCGCCCAGCACGTTGGAACCGCTGACCGGTGCCTCGGTCTGCCACACGATACGTCCGTCAGACGTGTTTACCGCCCAGCCGGTGCTGTCACCCGCCACCAGATAGACCAGATTGCCGCTGACCAGCGGTGCGCCCGATCCGGTTGCGCCCAGTTTCTGGTTCCAGCGCACGCCCCCCGAACGGGCATCGAGCGCGGTCAGTTCCCCGAACCCGGTCGAAACGTAGAGTGTGCCGCCCGCATAGGCCAACCCGCCACCCGTCGCCTCGCCGGGTTTGTCGGCGGGCGGGGTCAGATCCACGCTCCAGGCAACGGCGCCCTGCGGCGTCACCGCCGACACTCGCGCGCCCGAATCGAGCGTGTACACGAGGCCGCCACCGATAACCGGCGCGGCGGTGATGCGCAGCTTGCGGCTGTCGCCTTCGCCGATGTTGACCGACCAGATACGTTGCGGCGCAACACGGAGCGCGGCATTCGCGGTGCGATAGGCCTGGGTTCCCGGCGATTGCGGCCATTCCGCGTTGCTGCGCTGACCCGGCAGACCGATGGCGCGCGAGCGGTTCCCGGTTGTGGCGGGCGCGGTCGGCGCGTCTTCGGCCAGCTCCGGGCGAACGTCTTCGCGCACACCCGGCAGGATCACTTCCTTTTCCGCGCAGCCCGCCAGAAGAACCAGCGCGGCAATCAGTGCAGCGCCAATGCCGCGACCCGGATTGTTCAGATTCGTCATGTGCCTGCGCCCGCTCCCTTCGCTGCGTCGCCGCCTAGCCCTGGGCAGCCCCGGGGATCTCGGGCGTGCCGCCGAGCGCCACAATCACCTGCACCGCGCGCTGTTGCAAGTCCGGCGTCGCCTCGGCATCCTGCAGGATCGCGTTCAGCCGGCCAATCGCCGCATCGGCGTCATCGGCCGAGATATCGAGCAGCGCCAACTGCTCCTCGGCCAGAAGTCGCAGCGGCGCGCCGGGTGCGGCCAGCGCCTCGAATCCCTGCCGCAGCGCCGGTTCGTCGAGGCTGTCCGCCTGCAGCGTCAGCGCCTTGAAGGTAGCGATCTGTCGATAGATCGCGGGCAATTCGCCATCGGCGGCCACCGCTTCGAGCTGGGCCACCGCAGAGGCGCGATCGCCGGCTTCGGTCTGCGCCGCAGCGGTCAGCATCCGCACGATGGCCTGCCCGCCGGGGCTGTCGGTGGCGATCTCCTCCAGCGCGGCGGCGCGATCGGCGGCGGCATCCGGGGCCAGTGCCGCCATGATGTCGTCGCCCAGCCTTTCGGCATCGGCACGCGCCTGGCTCTTGCGGTATTCGTTGAATCCGGCCCCGCCCACGATCAACAAGATGGCCAGCACAGCGATCCAGCCATACCGCTTGAGCAGCGCATAGAGGCGGTCGCGCCGGACCTCTTCGGTCACTTCTTCGATAAAACTGTCGGTGTCGCTCATGTGTCTGTCCTGCGGGCCGTCCTGTGGCGCCCGTCTTATCGTGCCAGTCCGGGCAAGCCAAGTGGCGGCGACCCGCCTGCGGCCCGGCGCCGCTCAAGAGACGGGCAAACCGGAGGGAAGACCGTGGAATCCCGGCAGAAAACCCGAAGTTTGACGTCTTGGGTGCTGTCAGATCGAAAAAAACCACTATATACCCCGCTGTGCCGGCTTTCCGTGGCCGGAAAGGAGGAACCAGAGGCATACGATGCGACCGATCCCCGTACTCACAGCGATTCTGGTGATGCTGGCGCTCTATGGTCTGGTGCTGCAGCGCGATGCACTGCTCGCCTTTGCCCGTGGCGATACGCAGGCACAGCAGTCAGACGCCTCCTCCGCCACGGACATTGCGGCAGATACCACGCCGCAGCAGGATCTGATCGGTGTCGTCGTGCGCCGCAGCCAGGCGCGCGAGATCGACAGCGCGGTGATCCTGCGCGGCCAGACGCGTGCCATGCGGCAGGTCGAAGTGCGTGCCGAGACGACCGCCACAGTCATCTCCGAACCATTGCGTAAGGGCGCGTTCGTCAAACAGGGTGACCTGTTGTGCAAGCTCGACCCCGGTGTACGCGAGGCGGCGCTGGCCGAAGCCCGCGCACGTCAGATCGAGGCAAAGGCACAGATGCCGGCGTCAGAGGCCCGGCTGATCGAGGCCCGCGCACGGCTGGGCGAAGCGCGCATCAACTACAACGCCGCCGTGAAGCTGCAGGAGGGCGGCTATGCCTCTCAGACCCGGCTGGCATCCTCCGAAGCCGCGATCCGTGCCGCAGAGGCCGGGCTCGCCACTGCTGAATCGGGGCTGGATTCGACCCGCGCCGGGATCGAGGCCGCAGAGGCCGCGGTCGCGGCCGCCGAACGCGAAATCGCACGGCTGACCATCTTTGCGCCGTTTGACGGACTGCTCGAATCCGACACCGCCGAACTGGGCAGCCTGATGCAGCCCGGCAGCCTCTGTGCCACCGTGATTCAGCTCGATCCGATCAAGCTGGTCGGATTCGTCCCCGAAACCGAGGTCGCGCGGGTCAAGGTCGGCGCGCCTGCGGGGGCCGAACTGGCAACCGGCCAGCGCACGCAGGGCATGGTGACCTTCATCAG
>CAYGNB010000293.1:0-4293 GCA_964351135.1 uncultured Rhodobacterales bacterium
ACCATTACCGCCGCCCTGCCTGCCTTCGACGACGATTTCACCCCGCTCAGCGATATGCGCGCTTCGGCCACCTACCGGCTGAACAGCGCGCGCGCATTGCTGGAGCGCTATTTCGCCAAGGATATGGGCGAAACCACCAACGTTCTGGAGGTTCGGTCATGAGCGTCACGAAACCTCTGCCCCATGATGCCGCGCCCCTGCACGTCACCGGTACCGCGCGCTATGTGGACGACATTCCGACACCCCGCGGCACTTTGAACCTGGCCTTTGGTATCGCCACGATCGCACGGGGACGGATTACCACGATCAACCTCGATGAGGTCAAGCACGTGCCCGGCGTCGTCGCGGTGCTGACCGCCCGCGACCTGCCCTTTGCCAATGACGTGTCGCCATCGATCCACGACGAACCATTGCTGTCGGACGGCACAATCCACTATCTGGGCCAACCGGTGTTCCTGGTGGTGGCGCAGAGCCATCTCGCCGCGCGCAAAGCCGCAAGGCTGGGCCGGGTGGACTACGATGAGGAGACCCCGATCCTGACCGTGGAACAGGCGCTGGCCGCCGAGTCCCGGTTCGAGGACGGCCCCCGCATCTATGAAAAGGGCAATACGGCGGCGGCCATAGACAGGGCCGACCATGTGATCGAAGGCCGTTTCGAGATCGGCGGACAGGAGCATTTCTATCTCGAAGGCCAGGCTGCACTGGCGCTGCCGCAGGAAGGCGGCGACATGCTGGTGCACAGTTCGACCCAGCACCCGACCGAGATCCAGCACAAGGTGGCCGAGGCAATCGGCGTGCCGATGCATGGGGTCCGGGTGGAAACCCGGCGCATGGGCGGCGGCTTCGGCGGCAAGGAAAGCCAGGGCAACGCGCTGGCGGTGGGCTGTGCGGTGGCGGCCCGCATGACCGGGCGGCCCTGCAAGATGCGCTATGACCGTGACGACGATATGGTGATCACCGGCAAGCGTCATGCCTTCCGCATCGACTATCGCGCCGGGTTCGCGGCTGACGGGCGGATCGCCGGGGTCGAGTTTACCCAGTATGCGATCTGCGGCTGGGCGCAGGACCTGTCGCTGCCCGTGGCCGACCGGGCAATGCTGCATGCGGACAATGCCTACCTGCTGCCAGCGGCACGGATCATCAGTCACCGGCTCAAGACCAACACCCAGAGCGCCACCGCCTATCGCGGCTTTGGTGGACCACAGGGCATGGTGGGGATCGAACGGGTCATGGATCACGCCGCGCATGTGCTGGGTCTCGACCCGGTCGAGCTGCGACAGCGGAATTACTATTCGGTCCCGGATCAGGGGGGCTCTGCCCCCCGGGCTGCGCCCTCCCCCCGGGATATTTCCGGCAAGAGGAAGGACAACAGCACGCCCTATGGGATGGAGGTCGAGGATTTCGAACTGCATGGCATGACCGGGGCGCTACTGGCGTCATCGGATTATGCGGCGCGGCGGGCGGCGGTGGCGGCGTGGAACGCGGAAAACCGGCTGATTAAGAAAGGCATTGCCTTTTCGCCGGTAAAATTCGGGATTTCCTTTACCCTCACGCATCTGAACCAGGCCGGGGCGCTAGTGCATGTCTACCAGGACGGATCGGTGCATCTGAACCATGGCGGCACCGAGATGGGGCAAGGGCTGTTCCAGAAGGTGGCGCAGGTGGCGGCCAGCCGCTTCGGCATTCCGCTCGACGCGGTGAAGATCACCGCCACCGATACCGCCAAGGTGCCCAATACCTCGGCCACGGCGGCCTCGTCGGGCAGCGATCTGAACGGCATGGCGGTCAAGGCCGCCTGCGACACCCTCCGCGACCGGATCGCCGCCTTTCTGGCCGAACGTCACCAGGCGGATCCGGGGTCGGTGCGGTTCGAGGGCGGCCATGTCGAGGTGGGCGAGGCGCGGTATGCCTTCGCCGAAGCGGCGAAGCTGGCCTATGAGGGCCGGGTCAGCCTGTCGGCCACCGGGTTCTACAAGACACCGAAAGTGGCCTGGGACCGGATCCGGGGCCACGGGCGGCCCTTCTATTACTTTGCCTATGGCGCTGCCGTGACCGAGGTGGCGGTCGATACGCTGACCGGCGAGAACCGGATCCTGCGCGCCGACATTCTGCACGATGCGGGCGCGTCACTGAACCCGGCACTGGATATCGGCCAGGTCGAGGGCGGCTATGTTCAGGGCGCGGGCTGGCTGACCACCGAGGAACTGGTCTGGGACGGCAAGGGGCGGCTGACGACCCACGCCCCGTCCACCTACAAGATCCCCGCCTGTTCGGACCGTCCCGAAGTGTTCAACGTGGCATTGTGGGACGGGCGCAACCGGGAAGACACCATCTACAGATCCAAGGCGGTGGGCGAGCCGCCCTTCATGCTGGGGATTTCCGCATGGCTGGCGCTGTCGCATGCGGTTTCGGCCTGCGGCGATGCCTATCCGGCGCTGAACGCGCCCGCCACGGCGGAGGAAATCTGGCACGCGGTCCGGAGGTTGCGGGATGGGGTTTGATCTGGACGCCCTGCGCACGGCCGTGGCCGCCCATGACCGCGTCACCCGCGTGGTGATCGCGGAGGTCAGGGGGTCGTCTCCGCGCGAGGTCGGCGCGGCGATGTTGGTCTGGCCCGAACAAGACGGGTTCGGGCAATCCGGCACGATCGGTGGCGGCACTCTGGAATATGCCGCAGCCGAGGCCGCCCTGCGGCCGGACGCCGCGCGAGTGTTGAGCCGCCATGCGCTGGGTCCCGATCTGGGTCAGTGCTGTGGTGGGGCGGTGACATTGCTCAGCGAGGTTTTCGACGCCGAAACCCTTGCGACGCTGGACGGCGACGTGATTGCCCGGCCCACAAGCGGCGATACAACAATGCCGCTGGCGGTCAAACGGTTGCTGACAGCCGCGCGCGCGCAGGGTGTACCGCCCGAACCGCAACTGGTCGAGGGCTGGATGGTCGAACCGGTGCACCGCCCGGCCCGACCACTGTGGATCTGGGGCGCGGGGCATGTGGGCCGGGCGCTGGTCGACGTGCTGGCCCCCCTGCCCGACATGGCGATCACCTGGGTCGATACCGGCCCCGACCGTTTTCCAGTGACGGTGCCCGCTGGTGTAACCACGGTGCCCGCCGCCCACCCGGCCACGCTGGTCGCCCATGCGCCGGCCGATGCCGAACACCTGGTGCTGACCTATTCCCATGCGCTGGATCTGGAGATCTGCAACCGGCTGCTGGGCCATGAGTTCGCCTTTGCCGGGCTGATCGGGTCGGCCACGAAATGGGCGCGGTTCCGGTCCCGGCTGGCGGCGCTGGGGCATGGACCCGAACGGATCGCGCGCATCACCTGCCCGATCGGCGATCCGGCCCTGGGCAAGCACCCGCAGATGATCGCCGTGGGCGTCGCCGCGCAACTGCTGCGCGCCGCCCGCCATATCCCCAACGACAAGGAGCTGAGCGCGTGACCACACCGCTTCTGAGCATCAGGGGCCTGACCAAGGCCTATCCCGGCGTCGTGGCCAATGACACCGTGTCCTTCGATATCGGTCAGGGCGAGGTCCACGCACTGCTGGGCGAAAACGGCGCCGGAAAATCCACGCTGGTCAAGATGATCTACGGGCTGGTGAAACCCGACAGCGGCAGCATGACGCTGAACGGCCATCCCTTTGCCCCGGCCGAACCGCGCGCGGCGCGTGCCGATGGCATCGCCATGGTGTTCCAGCATTTTTCGCTGTTCGACGCGCTCAACGTCGCCGAAAACATTGCGCTGGGGATGGAAAACCCGCCTGCAATGGGCGACCTGGCCGCGCGCATCCGCGAGGTGAGCGAAACCTACGGGCTGCCGCTCGATCCCTATCGCACGGTGGGCGACCTGTCCGCAGGCGAACGCCAGCGGGTCGAGATCATCCGCTGCCTGCTGCAGGACCCCAAGCTGCTGATCATGGACGAACCGACCTCGGTGCTGACACCGCAAGAGGTGGAGATCCTGTTCGAAACGCTGCAGAAACTGCGCTCGGAGGGCACATCGATCCTCTATATCTCGCACAAGCTGGAGGAAATCCGCACCCTGTGCGATCACGCCACGATCCTGCGGCTGGGCAAGAATGTCGGCGAATGCGTGCCCCGCGAAACCACGGCGCGGGAAATGGCGGAACTGATGGTCGGATCGACCCTTCAGACCCCGGAACGCGACAGCCGTGACTTCGGTGAGGTCGCGCTCGACATCTCGGGCCTGTCGGTACCGTCGCCGTCGGAGTTCGGTACCGCGCTCAAGAATGTGCATCTCAGCGTGCGCCAGGGCGAGATTCTGGGCATCG
>CAYGNB010000294.1:0-4291 GCA_964351135.1 uncultured Rhodobacterales bacterium
ACCTGCGCCAGCATTGCACCGGAACGCTGATCGGGGAACGTACGGTGCTGACGGCTGCGCACTGCCTCTACAACCTGCCGCGCAAGACCTGGATACCGGCCACCAGCCTGCGGTTCGTCGCCGGATACCAGCGCGGGACGGCGGCGGCGCAGGCGGCAGGTGTGCGCTATGTGCTCGATCCCGTCCAGGACAGCAGCTCCCGGGACTTCCGCGGCAGTTTCTCGCAGGACTGGGCCCTTGTCGAACTGGACGCCCCTATTGGTCGAAAGGTGGGAATCCTTCCACTACCGAATCCCGGTGATGATACCATCGTAGGCTCGGAAACCATGCTTGCAGGCTATGCGGGCCTGCTTCCGCACGCATTGACCGTCGCGCGTGATTGCGGACCCTGGCAGCTCGCTTCGAATGGCAAGCTGGGCCTCGGGACATGCGCGGCCATGACCGGGGATTCTGGTGCACCGGTACTCATTGAAAAAGACGGCCGACTCATAGTGATCGGCGTTCATAACGCCGTGGCGCGTGACGTGGCGGGCCGATTGCGAACCATCGCGGTTCCGGCCGACGTGTTCCGGTCGCATCTCGCGCCATAACCCGTTACCCGTTTCTGGCATGCTGTTGCGCGGCCTGCATCCGGTCGTCCCAGCGCCTTGGCGGGATCAGTACGTCTGAATAATGGCGCGATCGAAGGCACCGTTCATTGCCTGCAACTCGCACGCCGCGATGATTGCCTGGCAAATCGGCGTCAGGGTCGTGCCGCGCCGCGTGATCACCCCGGCGCTGGGGGCGTCGTGATCGCCCGCCAGCGGTAACCGGGTCAGCCCGCCCTTGGCATAGGTCTGTTTCGACATCGGTCGCACATTGAAGATGCCATAACCCATACCGGCGGCGATCATGGCCCGCATCATGTCGGTCGAACGGGCTGAATAAACCACATTCGGTCTCAGAGAACGCACGCTGAACAGGTTGAACAGATACTCCTTGGAATGTTCGAGTTCGAGAACCACCAACGGCTCGGGCTCCAGCTGTTCCAGTGTTACGAATCTGCCTGCCGCCAGCGGATGGTCGGCCGGCAGGGCGACATGGGGCGGCGCGCGAAAAAGCGGGGTAAAGCTGTGCTGGTGCCAGTTTATCGGCCCATAGCAGATGGCAAGATCGGCCCTGTCGCCATCGATGACCGCCGGAACTTCGTAGGTCGAAACCTCCATCACCTCGACTTTCAGATCGGGATACCGTTCGCGGACATCGGCCAGGATGGTCGGCAACAGGATCGGTGCGAGAGGGGTGAAACAGGCAATGCGCGCGGTGCCCTCCAATACGGCGCCCAGCTCTTTGATGCGCATGTCGAACCGTGTTTGCGAGGCCAGGAACGATCGGACTTCGTCAATAAATGTACGCCCGAACTGGGTGGTACGAATGCCCCGTGACGGCGTGCGCTGAAAAATCGGTTGTGCGGTTTGACCCTCGAGATGATCTATGGCGGCGGCAATTGACGAAGGCGATACAGCAAGGGTCTCGGCCGCGGCGGTAATCGAATTATGGCGCTCCGCAGCCTCGGCATAACGCAGGTGCTTAAGCGTGTAGTACATCGCATTCCTCACCGTTTTAGTGAAATTACCACAAAACAATACATTTCCCAGAGGAGCCCTGTCACGGTTATTTCCCCGCCAGCTTAACATGACCGGGAAATACATGACTGTGACCGTCTATCCAGCACGCCGCATCATAACGGTGGATGCGTCGCGTCCCGAGGGCACACATCTCGCGGTTCCGGAGGACGGCCCCCTACGGGACGCTTTTCTCTGCCCGCCGCACAGGCATGCACCGGGCTTCGCAGTCTCGCGCCCGAAACGGGCAGGCGCTGGTCCGGGGAAGGCGTGGCTGTCGAAATCACAATCCCGAAGCAACGTTCAACAGGAAACAAGGAGAGAGAAGTGACCTGGTATCTGACCTATACCATCGCCTACTTCGCCGTGATGTTCGCGATCGGCTTCTACTATTTCTTCCGCGTAAAGACGTCGGACGAATATCTGATCGCCAACTGGAACATGGGCTTCTGGTCCATTACCGGAACCATCATCAGCACCTGCGCCGGGGCCGCCGTCTTCATCGGCTGGGTCGGCATGGGCTATTCGGTCGGTATCTCAGGCTTCTTCAAATTCGCCCTGCCCGCGACGATCTTCAGCGTGATCCTGATCTATTTCTTCAGCGCACCGCTGCGTCGGCAGCACCTCTATACGCTGGCCGATCTGTTCGCCGAACGCTTTGGCGCGCGGGTCGGGCTGATCCCGTCGATCTTTTCGGCCTTCGTCTATTCGGTGCCGACATCGGCGCTGCAGATGGTCGGGATGAGCACGCTGTTCGTGATGGTCTTCGACATCCCATATAACTGGGCGATCCTGCTGTCCTTTGCGCTGATCCTCGGTTTCACCATCCTTGGCGGGCTGGTCGCGACAATCGTTACCGACGCACTGCAGAGCGTTATCGTGATCCTGGGGATCATCCTGCTGTTCTTTGCGGCGATCCGTTTCGCAGGTGGTCCGGCAGCTGTCGTGGCCAATTCCGATCCCGGCCATCTCAGCCCGTTCGGTGCCCAGGGCTTTGGCGAAGTGCTCACCTTTGCCCTGACAGTCGGCCCCTTCTACCTGGTCTGGCAGTCGATCTGGCAGCGTATTTTTGCCTCGCGGACCGAGCGCATCGCGATCCGTGCCGGCCTGACCGGTTTCGGGATCTTCACGATCATCGCCCTGCTGCCCTATCTCATCGGGCTCAGCGCGGTACAATTCGTGCCCGAGGGCATGCGGCCCGATCTGATCTTTTCCTATCTGACGGTCGAGTTGTTGCCACCGGCGCTCGGCGGGATCGTCATCGTCGGCCTGCTGTCCGCGCTCATGACCGGAGCGGATTCCTTCATCCTACAGGGCAGTTCCAACCTGGCCGAGGACTTCTATCGCCGGCTGATCAATCCCGAGGCCACCGAAGCCCAGAAGATGACGGTTGCCCGCCTCAGCGTGGTCATCATTTCCGTTCTGTCGCTGCTCGTCGCCTACATGATGACGGATATCATCAGCGCCTATCAATGGGCCCTGCGGATATCGACCACCACCCTGGTCATCCCATTCCTGGTGGTGATGTTCTGGCGCCGGGCGACGGCGATGGGCTGCAGCGTGGCGATGCTGTCGGCAATTGCCGTCACGGTCATCTGGCCCTTCCTGGGGACGGGCATCGACCCCGTATTCCCAGGTATGTTGGTTTGCCTGGTGGCGATCGTGGTCGTCAGCCTGATGACCCGGCATTCGCCGAACGAATGTCCGCGCGCGGTTTACTGGGAAGATCTGCCCACCGCCGAAAAGCGGGCAAATGGCGGTGCGGCCGCCGCGCAGTAAGGCTGCGATGTCTTTCCAGATTGTCGGAAAGACTGCATCCATAATCATCAAATACCCGCCCCGGGCGAGAAACTACTCTCGCCCGGGGCGGTTGTCTGATGTCAGAGGAACGTCCGGTTTCCGGGCATTTCTTCGGGTTCCAGTTCGCTCGGCAACCATTGAGGCGACATCAGTACGTATCCCGAACGACCCGCCGCTGTTCTGTGCATAGCCGCTCAGAACTGAAAGTTGACCCCCGCGAAAATACCCCAGTCGGGCTGGCCGTCACCCTCATGCGCGACGGTCCATTGCGGTTCGACAAACGTGTTCATCACCGCCCTGTCGAGCTTGGTGACCTTTCCGACACCGAGGCCGATGGGGATGGCGTAATTGTCCGTCTCGAAGTCGTAGGTCCAGATACCGGCAGAGCGCAGGTACCAACCCTTACCGAGCTGATAGAAGCCGAAGGGCTGGAAGGCGGCGATATTGACGTCCGCCCGATCGTCGTCGCCCGCAACACTGGCCTGCCAGGTCAGCAGGTATCCCCACTGGAACCTGGGGCTGCTCCCGTTGAAGAGTACGTTCGCGAAGCCCAGCGACCATTTGCCGGACCCAAGGCTGTCGTCACCCGCCGTCGGCATAGTGATTTGCGGCCCGAAACCGAAGCTCACCGCAGGGTCGCCCGTATCGAAGAGATAGGCCGCGAAGATATTGATATCGCCCAGTCCGGTGTCATGGCGGCCCGCGCCGTCGGGAAAGGTGTTGACCGGAACCGTCGCACGCATCAGCCAGTTGCCGCCGAATGCCTTGAAGGGCGTAGCGTAGCGCAGAAAGAACTGGTTCGCATGCTCGTCCGATCCGGTGAGCTCGTTATACTGGTTCTGGAAGTTCAACGCCGTCATGTTTGCGAGCGGGTTGTTCGCCTGCGC
>CAYGNB010000295.1:0-4274 GCA_964351135.1 uncultured Rhodobacterales bacterium
CGGCCCCGGCGGTCTGGCCGCGGCGGACCGGCTGCGCCGCGCCGGCATTCAGGTCACGGTCTATGACAGCCACGACCGCGCCGGAGGGCTGATGACCTATGGGATCCCCGGCTTCAAGCTGGAGAAAGATGTGGTCCTGCGCCGCAACCGGCAACTCGAAGACGGCGGCGTGCGCTTTGTGCCGAACTGCACCGTGGGGCGCGATATCTCGTTCAACGAGATTCGTGAAAAACATGACGCGGTCATCATCGCCACCGGGGTCTACAAATCGCGCGATCTGGAGATGCCCGGCAGCGGACAGGACGGGATCGAAAAAGCCATCGATTATCTCACCGCATCCAACCGCAAGAGCTTTGGCGACGCGGTGGCCGACTTCGACAGCGGACGGCTGAATGCCCAAGGCCGCAAGGTGGTCGTGATCGGTGGCGGCGACACGGCGATGGACTGCGTGCGCACCGCGATCCGCCAGGGGGCGGACAGCGTGAAATGCCTGTATCGCCGCGACCGGCTCAACATGCCCGGATCGCAGCGCGAGGTCGCCAACGCCGAGGAAGAAGGCGTGATCTTCGAATGGCTCAGCGCGCCCAGAGGCTTTACCGGCGACGGACAGGTCACCGGCGTGATGGTGCAGCGGATGCGCCTGGGTGCCCCCGACGCCTCGGGCCGGCAATCGCCCGAAGTGATCGAAGGCGCGGATTACGTGGAAGACGCCGATCTGGTGATCAAGGCGCTGGGTTTCGAACCCGAAGACCTGCCGACCCTGTGGGATCAGCCGGACCTGCCGGTGACCCGCTGGGGCACGATCAAGACACAGTTCACCACCGGCGAAACCGATCTGCCCGGCGTCTATGCGGTTGGCGACATCGTGCGGGGCGCATCGCTGGTCGTCTGGGCGATCCGCGACGGGCGCGACTGTGCCGATGCGATCCTCGAGCGGTTCGATACCGTTGCCGCAACGCTGGCTGCTGAATGAGCGGGGCGGGTTCCGAACCGATCGACGGGCGCTGCCTTTGCGGGGCCGTGACCATTCGCCTGTCGGGCCACCGGCCCGAGGTCAGCGCCTGCCATTGCATCATGTGCCAGCGCTGGACCGGTGGCGCGTATTTCATGTTTACGGCGGAACCCGAGGAAATGACGGTCACCGGCGAGGTCGCGCGCTATCGCAGTTCGTCCTTTTCCGAACGCGCCTTTTGCCCGACATGCGGCAGCCACCTGTGGCTGCGTGACGACACCGGTCCGGTCGAACTGATGCCCGGCCTGTTCGAGGCCGCGCGGAGCTTTCCGCTGATCAGCGAAATTTATGTCGACCGCCGGCTGGCCGCCGTGCGGCTCGAAGGAAATCACCGGCGCGCCACGCGTGCCGAGTACGAAGCGAAACACCCGTTCGTGGAAGAGGGGGACCTGCAATGACCATCTATGACGAAACCTGGGCCGCCCGCGAAGAAGTTAAGCGCAAGTGGCTGGCCGAGAACGGCATGTATTCCGAAGCCGAAGAGCATTCGTCCTGCGGGGTCGGGCTCGTCGTGTCGGTGGACGGCGCCCGCAGCCGCAAGGTGGTCGAGGCCGGTATCAACGCGCTCAAGGCGATCTGGCACCGCGGCGCGGTGGATGCCGACGGCAAGACCGGCGACGGGGCGGGGATTCACGTACAGATTCCGGTGCCGT
The DNA here is from genome assembly GCA_964351135.1 of uncultured Rhodobacterales bacterium. Classification (GTDB taxonomy): domain Bacteria; phylum Pseudomonadota; class Alphaproteobacteria; order Rhodobacterales; family Rhodobacteraceae; genus Pukyongiella. The sequence continues at coordinate 1,666 of CAYGNB010000295.1, forward strand.
TCTTCCACGACCAGATCGAACGCACCGGCCACACGCCCCGCAAGGATGAAATGATCGCTGTGGGCCAGGTGTTCCTGCCGCGTACCGATTTCGGCGCACAGGAAACCTGCCGGACCATCGTGGAAACCGAGGTGCTGCGCCTGGGCTATTACATCTATGGCTGGCGCCACGTTCCGGTCGATGTGACCTGCCTGGGGGAAAAAGCCAACGCGACGCGCCCCGAAATCGAGCAGATCCTGATTTCGAACGCCAAGGGCGTGGACGAGGAAACCTTTGAACGCGAACTTTACGTGATCCGCCGCCGGATCGAAAAGGCCGCGCTGGCACAGGGTATCAACGGGCTTTACATCGCATCGCTGTCCTGCCGCTCGATCATCTACAAGGGCATGATGCTGGCCGAACAGGTGGCGGTGTTCTACCCCGACCTGATGGACGACCGGTTCGAAAGCGCCTTTGCCATCTATCACCAGCGCTATTCGACCAACACCTTCCCGCAATGGTGGCTGGCCCAGCCGTTCCGCATGCTCGCCCATAACGGCGAGATCAACACGCTGAAGGGCAACCTGAACTGGATGAAGAGCCACGAGATCCGCATGGCGTCGAATTTCTTCGGCGACATGGCCGAGGACATCAAGCCGATCGTGGCAGGCGGATCGTCGGACAGCGCCGCGCTGGACGCGGTGTTCGAAGTGCTGGTGCGCGCAGGCCGTTCGGCGCCGATGGCCAAGACGATGCTGGTGCCGGAAAGCTGGTCGAAACAGGCGGTCGAACTGCCGCAGGCCTGGCGCGACATGTATTCCTACTGCAACAGCGTCATGGAACCCTGGGACGGTCCGGCCGCGCTGGCAATGACCGACGGACGCTGGGTCTGCGCCGGGCTCGACCGCAACGGGCTGCGCCCGATGCGCTATGTCGTGACCGGCGACGGGCTGGTGATCGCAGGGTCCGAGGCGGGCATGGTGCCGGTGGACGAATCCAACGTCGTCGAAAAGGGCGCGCTGGGACCTGGCCAGCTGCTGGCGGTGGACATGCAGAAGGGCCTTCTGTTCCGCGACACCGAAATCAAGAACAAGCTCGCCGCCGCGCTGCCCTTTGGCGACTGGGTCGGCAAGATCAACGATGCCGACGAGATCATGGCCTCGGTCACCGAAAAGCCGCTGTATGAAGGCGCTGAACTGCGCCAGCGGCAGATCGCCGCCGGATACTCCATCGAAGAGCTCGAACAGATCCTCGCCCCGATGGCCGAGGACGGCAAGGAAAGCATCGCGTCCATGGGCGACGACACGCCCAGCGCGGTGCTGTCCAAGCAATACCGCCCGCTGAGCCATTTCTTCCGGCAGAATTTCAGCCAGGTGACCAACCCGCCGATCGATTCGCTGCGCGAATACAGGGTGATGAGCCTCAAGACCCGGTTCGGCAACCTCAAGAACGTGCTGGACGAGGACAGCAGCCAGACCGAGATCGTGGTACTGGAGAGCCCCTTTGTCGGCAACGCACAGTGGGACAAGCTGACCGAGCAGTTCAACGCGCCCCTGGTCGAGATCGACTGCACCTTCCGCCCCGGCAGGGGCGCATTGGCGGCAGAGCTGGCGCGGATCCGTGCCGAAGCCGAGGACGCGGTGGCATCGGGCGCAGGGCATCTGGCGCTGACCGATCACTTGTCGGACCCCGACAAGGTGGCGATGCCGATGATCCTTGCGACCTCGGCGGTGCATTCGCACCTGACCCGCAAGGGGCTGCGGACCTTCTGTTCGCTCAACGTGCGCAGCGCCGAATGTATCGACCCGCATTATTTTGCGGTGCTGATCGGGTGCGGCGCTACCGTGGTCAACCCTTACCTGGCCGAGGATTCGATTGCCGACCGGATCAATCGCGGGCTGCTTGACGGCAACCTGACCGAAAACATCGCGCGGTATCGCGAGGCGATTGACCAGGGATTGCTCAAGATCATGGCCAAGATGGGGATCTCGGTGATCTCGTCCTATCGTGGTGGGCTGAACTTCGAAGCGGTGGGCCTGTCGCGCGCGATGTGCGCCGAATACTTCCCCGGAATGACCAGCCGCATTTCCGGCATCGGCGTAACCGGGATTCAGACCAAGGCCGAGGCCATCCACACCAAGGGCTGGCATTCGGGGATCGACGTTCTGCCCATCGGCGGTTTCTACAAGGCGCGCAAGTCGGGCGAGACCCACGCCTGGGAAGCGACCTCGATGCATCTGCTGCAGATGGCCTGCAACAAGGCGTCCTACGAGCTGTGGAAACAGTATTCGGCCAAGATGCGGTCGGCCCCGCCGATCCATCTGCGCGACCTGATGGATTTCAAACCGCTGGGCAAACCGATCCCGCTGGAAGAGGTCGAGAGCATCACCGCCATCCGCAAGCGGTTCGTGACGCCGGGGATGAGCCTGGGCGCGCTCAGCCCCGAGGCGCACAAGACGCTGAACGTGGCGATGAACCGGATCGGTGCGAAATCCGACAGCGGCGAGGGCGGCGAGGATCCGGCCCATTTCGTCCCCGAACCCAATGGCGACAACCCGTCCGCCAAGATCAAGCAGGTGGCGAGCGGCCGGTTCGGGGTGACTGCGGAATATCTCAACCAGTGCGAGGAA
>CAYGNB010000296.1:0-4263 GCA_964351135.1 uncultured Rhodobacterales bacterium
GCTATGGCTGGCGAAGCTATTTGTCATCTCGGTGACCCTGCCATACCTGTTCCAGCTTGGGCCGCTTCAGCTCTCGGTCTTTCGCCTGATGCTGTTGGGTGCGCTGATCCCTTGCCTGGTGATGTGGCTCGGCGGCCGCGCGGGGAAAATCCGCGTCGCCGACATCGCGCTGCTACTGATGTGCCTGTGGGCTTGCCTCAGCTATACAGTGCTTCATGGCCCCGCTACGGGGCTCGAGGCCGGCGGCATCTATTTCGTCGAAACGATGGGAGCCTATCTCGTCGCGCGCTGCTGCATCAGGGATGCCGACAGCTTCTACCAGATCGTCCGGCTGTTCTTTCTCATCATCCTGGCGATGCTGCCCTTTGCCATCTACGAGACGCTGACCGGACACAACCTGCTGCTCGAGCTGGCCAACAAGATCTATTTTGCGGGCCGCGACGTGCCCAAGGAACCACGATGGGGGTTCGACAGGGTTCAGGGCGTCTTTCCGCACCCGATCCTGTTCGGGATTTTCTGCGGCAGCACCCCGGCACTGGTTTTTTACGTTCTGGGTTATGGCCGCTCCACCTTCACCCGGCTGGGCAAGACCGCCCTGACGATGATCGCGGCGCTTCTGTCGCTATCGTCGGGACCGCTGGCGGCACTGATTGCGCAGATTGCCCTTATCTCATGGGACCAGGTACTATCCGCGATCAAGAGCCGGTGGATGATCCTGTCGGGGTCGTTGCTGGCGATGGTAACCGCGATCGAGATCGCGTCGAATCGTTCCACCGCTCAAATTTTCATCTCTTATTTCGCGTTCAATACCTCGACCGCGATGAACCGGCTGCGCATCTGGGAATACGGCACCCTGACCGTGGAAACCTATCCGATCTTCGGCGTTGGCAAGAACGACTGGATACGCCCCATATGGATGAGCCCGAGCATGGACATGTTCTGGCTGGTGCCGGCGGTCCGTCTGGGCCTTCCCGCAGCACTGTTTCTGCAACTGGCCTTCTTTTCATTGTTCCTGGCAATCGCCTTCAAGCCAAACCTGTCGGAACGCGCCGCTCAATACCGCACCGGCTATCTGATCTGCATGATGGGGTTCTATCTGGGTGGCTGGACAGTCGATTACTGGAAGGCGGTCTATGTCACTTTCATCTTTCTGTTCGGCAGTGGTGCCTGGCTGCTGGATGCCGATCAGAAACAGCCTCCGGAAACGCGAAACCCGGACGACTCCGTCGATCCACACGATCCCCGAACCCGCAAACCCGTGTTACGCCGAACAGGACAAGCCCCGGTATACAGGCGGAGCAGGCCACCTGCCCGGAACAGGCAAACATGACCCTTTAGAACCTCCCCTTCCTTCCTCGCTCCCATTCAACTGAACGAATAGAATTATACCCCATGGCGCACCCGACATCCCCGCCACTGCCCGAACCACCCAAAGTTTCGATCATCGTGGTCAGTTACAACACCCGCGAGGTGACGCTTGAGTGCCTGCGCTCGGTCTATCGGGAAACCCGGCAAACCCGGTTCGAGATCATCGTCGTCGACAATGCCTCCGATGACGGGTCCGCCGAGGCCATCCGCGCCGAATTCCCCGACCTGGACCTTGTCGCGTCAGAGGAAAACCTGGGGTTCGGACAGGCCAACAATCTCGCCGCGACCCGTGCAAAGGGTACATTTCTGCTGTTGCTAAACCCCGACACGGTCATCCTGAACGGCGCGGTGGACGCACTGGTCCGCTTCGCGGAGCGCACACCCGAGGCTGGTATCTGGGGCGGGCGGACCCTGTTCCCCGACCATTCGCTCAACCCCACCTCCTGCTGGCGGGGCATGTCGCTTTGGGGACTGTTCTGCTGGGCGGTCGGGCTGAGCCGGCTCGCCCCCAACAGCCAACTGTTCAACTACGACGGCTACGGAGGCTGGCAGCGCGACAGTATCCGCGCCGTCGATACGGTTACCGGGTGTTTCCTGTTGATCCGGCGCCGGGACTGGGACGCACTGGGTGGCTTCGACCCGGCCTTTTTCATGTATGGAGAAGAAGCCGACCTCTGTGCCCGCGCCCGACAACGCGGCGCCCGCCCGATGATCACTCCGGAGGCAGAGATCATCCATTACGGCGGTCTGTCTGAAACCGTCCGCGCCGCCAAAATGGGCCGGTTGATCCGGGCCAAGATCACCTTTGCCGAGAAGCACTGGGGGCCGGTGCGCCTGTGGCTGTGCCGAATGCTGTTCCGGATGCTCGTTCTTGCGCGGGCGGCCGGTTATAGCGCTATCGCTGCAATTTTCTCAAATCCGAACCTCCAACAAAAATCTTCAACCTGGAAAGATGTGTGGAAAGACCGCGCCGGATGGCTGAAAGGATATACGTGAACCGGCCCCTCGGAATGACGGACCCCGTATAAAACCATGACCCGGCTGCTTCACATCTCGGCGGATTTTCCGGACGCCTATTCCACCCGCAAGACAAAGGCCGTGCACAATCTGCTGGGCGGTGTGCCGGAGTTCGAGCATCGGGTTTACTCACTCAATCGGGAAAACGGCGTTGGGGGTATTCATGCCCTTGCCGAAGACAACGGCGTTACCACGCTGGTCTACCGGGCGCCGTCCTACGGCATTCTGCTCGAACAGTTTCTTGCGCCGGTCAGCCGGTGGATCGTGCAGGATGTGCAAACCCGGCGGGAACCAATCGACGCGATCCATGCCCACAAGCTCACGATCGAGGGGCTGGTGGCGCAGCGGGTGGCGCACGAGCTGGGCTGTCCCTATGTCTGCACGATCCGCGGCAACACCGATCAGCGATACATCCGGATGAAGCCGGGGATGCGCCGGCACTGGCGCCAGGTCGCCGGGCAAGCCAGCTGGCTGTTTCCCGTCACGCCCTGGATCGACCGTTACGCCACGCGGAAACTGTCGCTCAGCGGCAACCGACGCAGCCTGCTGCCGACAGCAACCAGCATCGACAGCATGATCCCGCCACGCCCAACCGAAACGCGCCTTGTAACCGCCTTTCACCTTGCCGGATGGCGGCTGAAAGGCATGCCCAGACTGTTTCGCGCCCTGGCCCGGCTGCGCGATGCCGGCCAACCGGTGACGCTCGACATCATCGGCGGCGGGCCAGAGCGTGAAACCGCAGAGCTCTGGCGGGAAATCCGCCGATACAGCCTGGACGATCAAGTGCGTCTGCGGGGTGCCATCCCGCACGAGCAGATGGCCGAAACCCTCAACGGCTACACCGGTTTCGTGCTCCCGACGCTGCGGGAAACCTTCGGGATGGTCTATCTCGAATCCCTGTTTGCGGGCATCCCCATCCTCTATTCGCAGGGCCGTGGTATCGACGGTTTCTTCGATAACGAAGATATCGGCATCCGCTGCGACCCGACCTCGGTCGAGAGTATCGCCGCCGGGATCGAGACGCTTTTGACCGATACAGACCGCCTGAAGGGCAACATCGCGCGGCTACAAGGGACCGGTGGGTTCGACCGGTTCCGGCTCGGTCCGATCTGCCGCGACTACGCGGCCCGGATGGCCGCAATTGTCTGAAACAGGACCACTCGCCGCCGCCACACCTGTTGCCGGCCCGCGACGGGCAGGCGGCAAAACCGGCGTGACGCCCGCTGACCCTTTCGCCGCGACGCCATGCGCTATAGACCGCTGGCAAGGATCACGGAGACCGAATGAAACAGGCCGCTGCGTTTCTGATCGCCCTGCTCCCGGCGCCGATACTGGCGCAAGGGACCGATGCTGTGCCCGGTGGCGTGCGCCCCTATTTCGATTTCGAACAAACCTTCGAGGCCAATGACAATCCCGAACTCGACGTCGGAGAGGTCGATTCCCGGCTGCTTTCGATCACCCAGTTGAGCTTCGGAGTACTCTCGGAAACACCGCTGGACCGGTTCAGCCTGAATTTCGGCACCACCCTGCGCGCCGAGAATCGCGACGATCCCTTTTTCGACGATAATCGCGTCAGCCTGGGTTACAGCCGCGAAGTCGCGGATTCCGCCTTCGGGATAGAAGCGCGCTACCGCGAATCCAGCTTCCAGTTCTTCGATCCGCTGACCGAGATCGGTGAGGACGGACTGATCGGCGAAGAGATCCCCGACGACTTCCAGGACGTGGCCCGCGACGGCACCCGGATGCGCTATAGCATCGTGGCCTCGCTGGATCTGGGCACCGAGGCGCCGCTGGGCAACAGCCTTACCGCCGGGCTGCGCGGTTTCGAATACCGCGATACCGGCGCCGCTGATCTGAGCGACAACCAGCGGATTTTTC
>CAYGNB010000297.1:0-4243 GCA_964351135.1 uncultured Rhodobacterales bacterium
CCCAACCAAAGCGTTATGAGCGCTCTGCTCTAACCAATTGAGCTACAGGCCCGCCATGGGCCTTGGGTATCACGGTGCCCGTCCGCGTCAAGCCTGCCCGTTGCATGCGCGGGCGCAATCGACTAACCCGCGCGCAACCAGCGGAAAGGATCGGCTGATGACGACAGGCAAGAACGGCATCACCTATGCCGAAGCAGGCGTGGATATCGACGCGGGCAATGACCTGGTGGACCGGATCAAACCGGCCGCCAAACGCACCAACCGTCCCGGCGTGATGAGCGGGTTGGGTGGCTTTGGCGCGCTTTTTGATCTGAAGGCGGCCGGATATTCCGACCCGGTTCTGGTGGCGGCCACCGATGGCGTGGGAACAAAGCTGCGGATTGCCATCGATACGGGCAACGTGGATGGCGTCGGTATCGATCTGGTCGCCATGTGCGTCAACGATCTGGTGTGTCAGGGGGCCGAACCCCTGTTCTTTCTCGACTATTTCGCCACCGGCAAGCTCGAAACCGAGGCTGCGGCGCGGATCATCGAGGGGATTGCGGCAGGATGCGAGGGGTCGGGGTGCGCACTGATCGGCGGAGAGACAGCCGAAATGCCGGGCATGTATCCGCCGGGCGATTTCGATCTGGCCGGGTTTGCCGTGGGCGCGATGGAGCGCGGCACGGCATTGCCGGCGGGTGTCGCCGAGGGCGACGTGCTGCTGGGCCTGGCCAGCAACGGCGTCCACTCGAACGGCTATTCGCTGGTGCGCCGGTTGGTCGATATGGCTGGGCTGGGCTGGGATGCGGCCAGCCCGTTCGGTGACGGCAGCCTGGGCGAGGCGCTGCTGGCGCCGACGCGGCTATATGTGAAACCGGTGCTCGATGCGATCCGGGCGGGTGGGGTGCATGCGCTGGCCCATATCACCGGCGGCGGTCTGACCGAGAACCTGCCGCGGGTGCTGCCCGACGGTCTGGGCGCACGAATCGATCTCGATAGCTGGACGCTGCCGCCGGTCTTTGGCTGGATGGCCGACACCGGTGGGATCGTTCAGGACGAGATGCTCAAGACCTTCAACTGTGGCATCGGCATGGTGCTGTCGGTCGACCCGGCCCGTGCCGACGATCTGGCGGCGTTGCTCGACGCGGCGGGTGAAACCGTGTTCCGTATCGGAACGGTGACACAGGGCGCGGGCGTCGCCTATGCGGGTGCGCTGCGGTGAGTCACAAGCGGGTTGCGATCCTGATTTCTGGCGGCGGGTCGAACATGGTGGCGCTGGCCGACAGCATGGCAGGCGATCACCCGGCACGGCCCTGTCTGGTGCTGGCCAATGACCCCGAGGCCGGCGGGTTGGACAAGGCGCGTGCGCGTGGCATCGCCGTGGCCGCGGTCGATCACCGGCCCTATGCCGGCGACCGCGCCGCGTTCGAGGCGGCCCTGATGGAGCCGCTCGAAGCGGCAGCGCCCGATATCATCTGCCTTGCCGGTTTCATGCGCGTACTGACGCCGGATTTCGTCAACCACTGGCAGGGCCGGATGCTGAACATCCACCCGTCGCTGCTGCCGAAGTACCGCGGCCTGAACACCCATGCCCGCGCGCTCGAGGCCGGGGATGCCGAGCATGGCTGCACCGTGCACGAGGTCACCGCCGCGCTGGATGACGGCCCCATTCTGGGGCAGGCGCGGGTGCCGGTTCTGCCCGGCGACAGTCCGGCGGCGTTGGCCGCACGGGTTCTGGAACAGGAACACCGCCTTTACCCCGCGGTGTTGCGGCGCTTTGCGGCAGGCGACCGCCGGCCGGTCTGGTTGCCCTGACCGGCGGATTTGCAATGGACGTGCTATGCCTGTAACCCTGTGCGGGTTGGCCTGAACCGGTGATACCGGGTCGGGCGGACGCCGCATAAGAACAAGAGCAAGAACACGTTGATGAAAACCCTGACTACCACGCAGGACCTGCGCGCGTTCTGCGATGCCGCGCGCACCCATGATTACGTTACCATCGACACCGAGTTTCTTCGCGAACGCAGCTATTACTCCAAACTCTGCCTGGTGCAGTTGGCCATGCCCGGCGAGGGCAACGATAACGCGGTGTTGGTTGATCCTCTGTCCGACGGTATCTCGCTGGAACCGTTGCATGACCTGTTCCGCGATGAAACGGTGGTCAAGGTGTTCCACGCCGCGCGTCAGGATCTCGAGATCTTCTGGGTCGATGCGCAGGTGTTCCCGCAGCCGCTGTTCGATACCCAGGTGGCCGCGATGGTTTGCGGATTTGGCGATCAGGTGGGATATGAAACCCTGGTGCGCAAGATCGCGCGGCAGGGGCTGGACAAGACATCCCGGTTCACCGACTGGTCACGCCGCCCGCTGAGCAAGGCGCAGCAGACCTATGCGCTGGCCGATGTGACCCATCTGCGCAAGATCTACGAATATCTGAGCGCCGAACTGGACCGGACCGGCCGCGCGCATTGGGTGGCCGAGGAACTGCAGGTGCTGACCGATCCGGCGACCTATGACATCCACCCCGAAGATGCCTGGAAGCGGGTTAAGACACGCAGTAACTCGCCGAAATTCCTTGCCGTTGTGCGTGAACTGGCCAGCTTCCGCGAAGCTTATGCGCAGGAGCGTAACGTGCCGCGCAACCGGGTGTTCAAGGACGACGCACTGATCGAGCTGGCATCGACCAAACCGCAATCGCCCGAGGATCTGGGCGCGTCGCGGCTGCTGTTGCGGGAGGCGCGCAAGGGCGCGATCGCCGAGGGCATTCTGGACGCGGTCCGGCGCGGGCTCGACTGCCCGTCCGACCGGTTGCCCAAACCCGACCGATCACGGGAAAAGCTGCAGGTTAATCCGGCGCTGGCCGACCTGTTGCGGGTGTTGCTGAAGGCCAAGACCGAATCCACCGGCGTGGCCCCGAGGCTGATTGCCTCATCGGCCGATCTGGACGCGATTGCCGCCGGTCGACGGGATGTCGATGCGCTCAGAGGCTGGCGGCGCGAATTGTTCGGGGCCGATGCGCTGCGGCTGTGCGAAGGCCGGCTGGCGCTGGCCGCCAAGGGCGAAACCGTGCAGGTTGTCGAACTTTGACGACCGGGCGATAGGCAGCCAGTCAGGGACCAGACTGCTGAGCGTGACGGCAGGGATCAGCGCCGCCGCGATTCCAGCGCGTTCTGCGCGGCGACGACGCGGATCGCCTTGACCCCCTGCAGCTCCTGCGTGGTCAGCGAATGTGCCTCGACGATGGTGCGGGTGCGTTCGGTGCCCGTCGGCGTCGGGTCCTGGGGATAGACCACGCGGAAGGTGAACGTGATCACCCCGTCCTCGGGCGGCAGGTCTTCGGTTTCCAGCCGCAGCCGCGCCGAATAGGCGCCGTCGCGTGCAGCGAGGCCGGTGACATAGACGATCGCGCCGTTCGGATCGCGTTCGATACGCAATTCCTTGACCGCCGCGATCAACTCGGACCGGTCTTCTTTTTCGGGGCGCTGGAAAATCCCGCGCCGGCCTTCGGGGATCAGCGGGTTCACGGCATCAGACGGGGCATCGACCGGCACCACACGGCCTCGGCCAAACCAGTTGGACGGGTTCCATCCCGAATCGCGCCAGCCGCCGCAGCCGGACAACAGGGTGCTTGCCACCAGAAGGACGGTCAGAGGTTTCCGCATCGTGTTTCGTGCCTGCAACTTGCCTGTCCTTGGCGTAACCGATCGCGGGGCGGATGAAAACCCGCAAGCCGGGTCTGGACAGCCCCGCGCGCCGGGCCTACGTGAAGGACATCGGACCGGAGTATTCAGATATGGCCAGCGCCGCCTTCGAAGCGATTGTCGAGGATTTCGAGTTTCTCGAGGACTGGGAAGACCGGTATCGTTACGTGATCGAGCAGGGCAGGGCGATGGCCCCGCTGGACGATGCGCTGAAAGTGCCCGCGACCAAGGTCGATGGCTGCGCCAGCCAGGTCTGGTTGCATCCCAGAATCGAGAATGGTGTGTTTAGCTTCGATGGCGACAGCGACGCGATGATTGTGCGCGGGCTGATCGCCGTGCTGCGCGCGCTGTTCAACGGCTTGCCGGTCGCCGACGTGACGCGTGTGGACGCGCGCGCCGAGATGGAGCGGCTGGGCCTGAACGACCACCTGTCGTCGCAGCGGTCGAACGGGTTGCGCGCGATGATCGAACGCATAGGCACGGTCGCCGCGGAGCACGCCTGAGCGGGACCCTCAGTCGCCGTTCCGGTCTGCCCAGCTCCGCAACGTCGTTTCCAGATCGCC
>CAYGNB010000298.1:0-4209 GCA_964351135.1 uncultured Rhodobacterales bacterium
CCGCCCAGGGTCTTGCGGGTCAGGATGTGCAGCTTGACCGCGATCAGTGGCCCGTTGGCCGGATCGAGAAACCGGTGCGGTTTAGCGGTGCGGATCAGCTTGTCGCCGCGATAGTTGCGGGCCGCGAGAATGGCCATCATCTGCGCGTCCTTGGTGAACGGATTGTCCACCTGCGCGTCGCGCGCCTCGATCTGCGCGCGCAGTTTCGCGCCGTCGAGCGGGACATCCCCCAGTCTGTTCATGCCGTCGACCAGCTGTTCCAGCGTATCGGCCACGACGAAATCGGCGCCGTGTTCCTTGAACGCTTCGACCGGTCCGGTCGCATTCTTGCCCGACAGGATGCGCTGGCGGATCACCTCGCGCCATTTGCCCGATGTGAAATCGGGGTTCTGTTCGCTGCCGGACAGGGCAAATTCCTTCTTGATGACCTTCTGGGTCAGCACGAACCAGCTGTAATCGTAACCCGTGGCCATGATTTCGCGCAGCGTACCCAGCGTGTCGAAGCCGGGCAGGCAGGGCGGCGGCAGGCGCCGTCCGGTGGCGTCGAACCACAGTGACGAGGGCCCCGGCAGGATGCGGATGCCGTGGTTGGGCCAGATCGGATCCCAGTTGCGGACGCCTTCGGTGTAATGCCACATCCGGTCGCCATTGATCACATGGCCGCCGGCGGCCTCTGAAATGGCGATCATGCGGCCATCGACATGGGCTGGAACGCCGGCGACCATGGATTTGGGCGGTTCGCCCAGACGGTCGCGTGGCCAGGCCTTGCGCACGAGGTCGAAATTGCCGCCGATCCCGCCCGAGGTGACGATGACCGACGGGGCGCGGCAGGTGAAATCGCCGGCCTTGTCGCGATTGGTCATTTGCCCGCGATCTGCGTTGTCAGCGGCGAGAACGGTGCCGGTGACACCGATTGAAGATCCATTTTCCATCAGGATTTCATCGACCTGGTGGCGAAACTTCATTGTGATCAACCCAGCATCTGCATGGGCGCGGACCCGGTTGGCAAAGACGCGGACCACGCCGGGGCCGGTGCCCCAGCTGATGTGAAAACGCGGCACCGAATTGCCATGCCCATCGGCCCAGCCGCCGCCGCGTTCGGCCCAGCCGACCACCGGAAACCAGCGCAGCCCCATCCGGTGCAGCCAGGGGCGCATCTCACCGGCGGCAAAGGCCACATAGGCTTCGGCCCATTTGCGCGGCCAGTCGTCATCGTCGCGGTCGAACCCGGCGCTGCCCATCCAGTCACGCAGGGCCAGATCGGCGCTGTCACGGATACCCATGCGGCGTTGTTCGGGCGTATCGATCATGAACAGGCCGCCAAGGCTCCAGAATGCCTGACCGCCCAGAAATTGCTCGGGTTCCTGATCCAGCAGGATCACCCGCTTGCCCCGGTCGGCCAGTTCGGCCGCCGCGGCCAGCCCGGCCAGCCCCGCGCCAACGATGATCGCATCCGCCTGATCGGTCATGTCCTGTTCTCCGCGTGGCAAGGTGTCGGACCAACATGACCACGTAACGGGCCGCGTCGCAAATACGCTTTGCCGCACGCGGTCCGAGTGGGTCAGCCGTAGCGGGCGGCGAAACGGCGCAGGATTTCGCCCGGCACGGTGACATCGGCGGCATGGCAGATGTCGATCAGCGCCTCGGCCATCTCGGGCGGGAAATAGCCGTGGTTCTTGTAGATGCGGATACGGTTTTCGAAATCGCGCGCATCCGCTTCGGGATGGAACTGGGTGGCATAGACGTTCCGGCCGTGGCGGATCATCTGGAACGGGCAGGGGGCCGAACTGACCAGATGCACGCAACCGGGCGGCAGTGCCTGCACGGCTTCCTTATGTCCGACAAAGGCGGCCCAGTTTTCGGGAAGCCCGCGCATCAGCGGATCGTCGGCAGCCGCCTGCGTCAGGGTACAATCCGACGGTCCGACAGGTTCAGAGTACCGCGCCTTGGACACATCGCCACCCAGATGGGCGGCGAGGATGCCCAGCCCATAGCAGCAGCCCATGAACGGATGGTCGGTCGCGATGATCCGGGGCATCAGCCCCATGATCTGCGCCTCGATCCGCGCCCCCAGCGGCGATTTGTCTTCGGGCGCGTCGCTGACGCAGCCGGGGCCGCCGCCGACGATCACACCGGCATAGTCGCTCAGGTCCAGATCGCCGGGCAGGAGTTCCTGGTCGAGCCGGATGCGCCGGGCGCGATGCTCGGGCAGGTGGGCGCGGGCCAGAATCGACGCGAATTCGCCGTCGGCGGCGTCGGTTTCGGGGCGCAGCTGCAGGATCAGAAACGGTTTCATCCGGCGCGGGATAGCAAGTGTGGGGGGCAGCTGGCAAGCACGGTTCCGCGGGCGATCACCCACGATGCCTCAGAGCGGCCAGAACAGCAGAATCGCCGGGATTGATACTGCTACTATAAGCGCCTCCAGCGGCAAGCCCATGCGCCAGTAATCGCCGAACCGATAGCCGCCCGGCCCGAGGATCAGGGTGTTGTTCTTGTGCCCGATGGGGGTCAGAAAGGCCGACGACGCCGCCACCGCGACAGCCATCAGGAACGGGTCGGGCGACACGCCCAGCGTCTGTGCCATCTGGATGCCCACCGGGGCGGCGACGATGGTGGTCGCGGTGTTGTTCAGCACATCAGACAGCGTCATCGTCACCAGCATCAGCACCGTGAGCACGACCCAGGCGGGCAGGCCTCCGGTCAGTGTCACCAACGCGCCCGCGATCAGTTCGGTGCCGCCCGAGGTCTCGAGCGCTGCGCCCAGCGGGATCATCGAACCCAGCAGCACCACCACCGGCCATTCCACGTGATTGTAGATATCCGCGATGGGCAGGATGCGGGCCAGAACATAGGCGATCACCACCAGCCCCAGCGCCACCGGCAGATAGATCAGGCCAAAGCTGGCCGCCGCCACCGCGGCCGCAAACAGGCCGATGGCGGTCCAGGTCTTGTCGTCTGCGGTCACGCTCAGTCCGCGTTCGGCCAGCGGCAGGCCACCCAGCCAGTCGGTCACATCGGCTGCGCGCCCGGTCGGGCACAGCAGCAGCAGGATGTCGCCCGGATGCACCTCGGTCTTGCGCACATGGTCCCGGATCGGTCGGCCTTCGCGGGAGATCCCCATCAGGATCGCGTTCTGCCGCCAAGCCAGCCCCACCCCCTGAGCGGTGCGCCCGGCGATGCGTGCGCCTTCGGGCACCACCAGTTCGACCACCTCCAGCCCTTCGCCCGCTGCTGTCAGCTGCTCCTGCCGTTCGGCGTCGGAAAAGGCGAGCCCGAGCGCCGAGCGGAATTCGTCCAGCGCCTCGGGGGCGGCCTCCAGCACCAGTGTATCGCCGGCGCGCAGCACCGCGTTGGCCGCGCGGCCGTAGCGGCGTTTGCCGTCGCGGATAAGGCCGAGAATCGCGACATCGGCGCGTTCGGCTTCGGTATCGAGTTCGGCCAGACGTTTGCCCTCGTGCGGCGATTCCCCGGGCAGCGTCAGTTCGGCGATGTAGGGGGCAAAGGTTGCCTCGGGTTCCTGTGCGCCGCCCCGGTCGGGAATCAGCCGCCAGCCGATCAGTGCCACGAACACCAGACCGGCCAGGGCGGCTGTCGCGCCCACCGGTGCGAAATCGAACATGTGGAACGGCTCGCCCAGCGTGTCGTGGCGGATGCTGGCAATGATGATGTTGGGCGGGGTGCCGATCAGAGTTGCCATGCCTCCCAGAATGGTGGCGAAACTCAGCGGCATCAGCGACAGGCCCGGCGCGCGGCCGGCCTTGCGCGCGGTTTGGATGTCGACCGGCATCAGCAGTGCCAGCGCGGCGACATTGTTCATGAAGGCCGACAGCAGCGCGCCCACCGCGCCCATCAGCGCGATGTGGCGGCCCAGGCCGCGTGCGCTGTCGACCAGCGTGCGGGTGATCAGGAACACCGCGCCCGACCGGACCAGCCCTGCCGAGACGATCAGCACCAGCGCCACCACCAGCGTGGCCGGATGTCCGAAGCCTGAAAAGGCGGTGTCCGAGGGTACCACGCCCAGTACCACGCCCAGCATCAGTGCCGAAAACGCCACGAGATCATATCGGAAGCGGCCCCAGAGCAGTAACGCGAACACGGCGCCGAACAATGCGAACAGGATAATCTGGTCAGATGTCATGGCGCCACTCTAGCGTCGCGCGCCGCCTTGAACACCCCGGCTGGCCGGGTCTATATGGGCGCCGTTCGCAA
>CAYGNB010000299.1:0-4183 GCA_964351135.1 uncultured Rhodobacterales bacterium
GCGCTGGCGTTGCTGGCCACGATGCGCAGATCATAGGCAAAGCCCGGTGACGCGGGGGCTGCGCCAATGCCCGAGCCGATCACGCCTATATCGTCCCCCGGCACGTCCGAGATCGCCAGCACGGTTGCCCGCTCTCCGCGAAACCCCGCCAGCAATCCGCCGCCCTTGATGCGGCTCAGCTTGCGCCGTTCGGCATTCATCGCGCCGATATCCATGCCCGACGCCAGCAGGCGCCGGTTCAGCGCCTCGAGATCCGCCAGCCCGTAGCCCGGTACCGGGTCCTCGGCCAGTGCCGATGCCCCGCCGGAGACCAGCAGCAGCAGGTGCGATCCGGGCGCCATGGCCTCGACCGCCTCGCGCAGCGCGCGGCCCGCAGCGATGCTGCGCGTATCCGGCACCGGATGGGCGGATTCGATCAGGTCGATGCCGTCGGGTAAGTCGGTGCCGTGGCCGTCCTTGGTGACGACGAGACAGGGCAGGGGGCCGAACCTGTCAAGCGCGGCCCGCGCCATTGCACCGGCCGCCTTGCCCACCGCCAGCATCGCATCCGGACGTCCTTCGTGCTCCAATGCGGCGGCGGTCGCGGTATAGCCATCCACCGCCGCCACGCCCGCCCGCCAGATGGCACAGGCGCTGTCGTGCAGATCTGTCACGTTTCGATCCATATTGTCACCGGCCCGTCATTGACCAACGCCACCGCCATGTCGGCGCCGAATTCGCCGGTTTCCACCGGCAGGCCCTGACGGGCGAGCGCGTCTGCGAAATGCTCGTAGAGCCGGTTGCCATCCTCGGGCGCAGCGGCGGCCGAGAAACCGGGGCGGTTGCCGCGCGATGTGTCGGCGGCCAGCGTGAACTGGCTGACCACCAGCGCGCCGCCGCCCACATCCAGCACGGACCGGTTCATGCGTCCGGCCTCGTCGCGAAAGATGCGGAGTTTCGATATCTTGGCGGCAAGCTGTTCGGCCTCAGCCTCGGTATCGCCCTGCATGGCGCAAACCAGAACCAGCAGGCCCGGACCGGTGCGGCCGACGATTTTGCCTTCAATGGTAACCGAGGCTTCGCTGACCCGTTGTATCAGAGCGCGCATGTCGGGGCTCCTTGGTCTGATGTCATCCGCGCCAGTCCACCACGTCCTGCACTTTCGCGCGGGTTGTGCGGAACCCGTTGGCGGCGTGATCCTCATCCGCGTATCCGAATGAAATCGCACAGATTATCAGGCGGTCGTCGGGAATGTCGAAATAGCGGTGCAGAAACGGAGCATAGGAGGCCACCGCCGCCTGCGGAATGGTCGCCACGCCGCGTTCTTCGGCGGCCAGTGTGAAGGCGGTGACGAACCCGCCGCAATCCACCGCGCCATAGGGGCCGAGATCGCGGGGCGACGTGATGAGGGCGCAATGAGGGGCGCCGAACAGGGCGAAATTCTGCATTGCCTGCCGGGCCGAACCGGCGCGGTCGCCTTTCCTGACGCCCACCGCATCGTAAAGCGCCCAGCCCGTTTCACGGCGCCGGTCCAGATAGATGCCGGAATAGCGGTCCGGATGCGGCAGATCGGGCGAAGGCGTACCGGTTTCGGCCTCGCGCAGCAGGGCCGCACGGAACCGGTCGGTTTCGGCGCCGCTGGTGACGATCACCTGCCAGGGTTGTGCATTGCACCAGGACGGTACCTTTTGCGCGGTTTCCACGATGCGCGCGATCAGGTCGCGCGGTACCGGATCGGGCCGGAACGCGCGGCAGGACCAGCGGCGGGACATCAGCCTGTCGAGCTCGGATTGTGGGTCGTTCATGGGGCCTCCCGGATTTCCGCGCACAATGGCCGGGGTGCGGCCGGGCTGCAAGGGGGCCTAACCGAGATCGGCCGGGAGCGCGGCGTAGCCGCGAAACCGCAAACGCCCGCCGCGTACGCGCCCGTCGCGCAGGGCAAATCCGGGGAACCGGTCCAGGAATCGCGAGATTGCGATGCGACCCTCCATCCGCGCCAGCGTCAGCCCGACACAGACATGGGGACCGGCGGCAAAGGCGAGATGCCGGTTGGGTTTGCGACCGATGTCCAGGCGCGCGGGATCGTCGAAAACCGCGGGGTCGCGATTGGCCGCGCCGATGCAGAGATGCAGATTGGTGCCGGGCGCGATGGCCAGCCCGCCGATGTCGACCTGGGCGGTGGTTTCGCGGTTGCCGAGCTGATTGGGCGACCGGAACCGCAGGAATTCCTCGATCGCCGGCGTGATCAGGGTTGGATCGGCCAGCAGGCGGGCCTTCTGATCAGGGTGGTCGTTCAGCAGCGCCAGACCGTTGCCGATCAGGTTGGTGGTGGTCTCGTGCCCGGCGTTCAGGATGAAGATGCAGTTTTGCAGCAATTCCGTTTCCGACAGTTGCCCATCGGCGCCGTCGCCCCGGATCAGGCGGGTCAGCACATCGGTTTCCGGGTCGCCGGGCGCGGCGCGGCGGCGCTGGACCAGATCCCGCAGGTAGGCCTTGAAGTCCCGCACCGCGTCATGGCCGCGTATCAGTTGCGCGTCGCTCAGCACTGGCTCCAGCGCGCCGAGAATGGCCAGTGACCAGTCGCGCAGCGGCCCGCGTTCAGCCATTGGCACATCGAGAAGGTTGCCGATGATCTGGATCGGGATGGAGGCGGCAAAATCCTCGATCAGATCGACCGTAGCGCGCCCTTGCATCCCGTCCAGCAGCGCATCCACAGCCGCCACCAGCCCCGGCTCCATGCGCGCGATGGCGCGCGGTGTCAGCGCCGATGTCATGATCCGCCGCACCCGCGTATGCAACGGGGGGTCGTTGAACACCAGCGACGTGGTGTGATGCTCGAACAGCGGCGACCCGGCCCCGAATTTCGGCCCGAACGCCGCCTTCTTGTCCGACGAAAAGAGCGTCGTGTCGCGATAGATCCGGTCGAGATCCGCATGACGGCAGAGCAGGACCGAGCCATCCGGCTGGGGCAGGACCGGCGCATCTTTCAGCAGGGCGTCGTAGATCGGGAACGGATTGTCGGAGAAGCCCTCCGGCGGTGCCGCCAGATCGAACCCCGTCGCGATATCGCGCATGTCGCCGTCGTTCACACCGTCATCCTCCCGCACTCACGTTTGGGCAAGGCGGGCGGGCTGTCAACGGCGGAACACCGCAAGACAAGGGCCGCTCCGATAACGGCGCGGCCCTTTCTGCAATTGCGATGACTGGCCGGATCAGCCGACCAGTTCGATGCCCGAGAAGAAATAGGCGATTTCGACCGCGGCGGTTTCCGGTGCGTCCGAGCCGTGGACCGAGTTCTCACCGACCGATTCCGCGAATTCGGCGCGGATGGTGCCCGGTGCCGCGTCGGCGGGGTTGGTCGCGCCCATCACTTCGCGGTTGCGGGCGATGGCGTTGTCGCCTTCGAGCACCTGCACCACGACCGGGGCCGAGGACATGAAGTCGCACAGTTCGTCATAGAACGGACGTTCGGCGTGGACCTCATAGAACTTGCCGGCCTGTGCCTTGGTCATGTGAATCCGCTTCTGGGCGATGATGCGCAGGCCGGCTTCTTCCAGCTTGGCGTTGATCGCACCGGTCAGGTTGCGGCGGGTGGCGTCGGGCTTGATGATCGAAAAGGTGCGTTCCAGTGCCATGCGGTGTCTCCTTCGGGTCTGGTTGCGTCTGGTTGTTCGTGGCGGCGGGCGGCCCCGCCGGTCAATGCCGCGCGCCGCGTAACATGGGGCGCGGCGCTTGGGAAGGGCGTTTCGGAGCCGATTGACAGTGCCTCGGCCCTGCGTCACACCGCCCGCATGTTGCGTATCGAGGACATCACCTATTCGGTCGGCGGCCGCCCGTTGCTCGAAGGAGCATCGGCGGTGATTCCGACCGGCCACAAGGTCGGTCTGGTCGGGCGAAACGGCACCGGCAAGACCACGCTGTTCCGGCTGATCCGGGGCGAACTGGCGCTGGAGAGCGGATCGATTTCCCTGCCCAGCCGCGCCCGCATCGGCGGCGTCGCGCAAGAGGCGCCATCTTCGGATGTTTCGCTGCTCGACACGGTGCTGGCGGCCGATACCGAACGCGCGGCGCTGCTGGCCGAGGCCGGTACGGCGACCGATCCGGCGCGTATCGCCGAGGTGCAGACACGGCTGGCCGATATCGACGCCTGGTCGGCCGAGGCCCGCGCCGCGTCGATCCTCAAGGGGCTGGGCTTCGACGATGC
>CAYGNB010000300.1:0-4154 GCA_964351135.1 uncultured Rhodobacterales bacterium
AAGCACCTGATTTCAACGTGTTGCATCGGATTGCGGCTCGTATCGGCGACAACGACATTGCCCCGGCCGATGACATGTCTGGTCTTGAGTCGCGTGGTGCAATGGAGGCTGCCGACGCCGTTGGCCAGCGCATGCGGCCAGCGATGGCGGATGCCATGCCGATCCGGGCAACCAATGCGCCGTTCCGGTTTGAAACCGTGGTCGAGGTCGCCGCGCGGAACCATAACAAGATGGTCGAGATTGCGCTGAGCCCTGAAGAACTGGGCAGAGTCAGGATGTCGCTGGTTCCGTCGGAACAGGGCGTGACCGTACAGATATTCGCAGAACGGCAAGAAACCATCGACCTGCTGCGCCGCCATTCCGATCAACTCGCGTCCGAATTTGAGCGCCTGGGCTATGACAGCACCGGGTTCGAGTTTTCCGGCGGGGATGCCGACAGACAGAATCAGGACGACAGAACCCAGGCGCGTGACCGGGGCGCGGTGATCGGAATTGAGACCTCTGCCGGAATTCCGGTCGCCCGTCGTGTGATGTCATCCGGTGTGGATGTGAGGGTTTGACAATGGACGCAGTCACCACGGTTCAGTCGGCGCAAGCCGGAACTCAGGCCAAATCCGGTTCGGCCGCGAGCCCCGCGTTGACGTCGGATTTCGAGACCTTTCTGAAGATGCTGACGGCGCAGGCACGTTATCAGGATCCGCTCGAACCCATCGATTCAACCGAATACGCGGCGCAGCTGGCACAATTCTCGATGGTCGAACAGCAGGTCCAGACCAACGATACCCTGGCAAAGCTGGTCGGGTCGGCGGGGTTTTCTCAACTGACCAAACTGGCCGGGTGGGTCGGTATGGAGGCGCGAGTGCCGGCGGTGGCCGGGTTTCAGGGTGTTCCGATTTCCGTGTCTCCGAACCCCGAACCGCGCGCCGATGAAGCCTTTCTCATCGTTGCCGACACCGATGGAAAAGAGGTCCAGCGGCTTCCGATCCCGGTATCGTCCGACCCGATCGAATGGGCCGGCGTAGCTTCGGACGGTCAGCCCCTGGCCCACGGCACCTACAGTTTCCACGTCGAAAGCCGCGCCGCCGGAGAGATTATCGGGACATCTGCCGCCGAGACCTATGGCCGGGTGACAGAGACACAGATCCGGGACGGAAGCGTCGTATTGATCCTGGAGGATGGGCAAGTCGTACAGTCAACCGATGTAACCGCGCTGCGGCAGCCGTAACAGCCGTTGTTGCGCGTGACAGTGGTTGCACGCAGCAGCGGCGATCAGACCGCCGCCGCGATTTTTGCGGCGTCGGCGATCTGGTCCTGCCGCCCCACGGAAACATAGTGGGTGAAACCCGCGCGATGGGCATCCTGAGCGGAATAGATGTTACGCAGATCGGCCATCGCCGGATTGGCCATGCGGGTGGCCAGCCGTTTCAGGTCCAGCGCCCGGAACTCGTTCCATTCGGTCAGGATCACCACCGCGTCGGCGTCTTGCGCGGCATCATAGGCATCGTCGAACCAGGTCACGCCCGGTAGCAGCTCCTCACCCTCGCGCCGCCCCTGGGGGTCGACGACCCGCACCCGCGCGCCAGCCCCGATGAGCGCGGGCACCACGGTGAGCGATGGCGCTTCGCGCATATCGTCGGTGTTCGGCTTGAACGTGACCCCGAGCACCGTGATCGTGCGGCCCGCGACACGGCCGTCGAACAGGTCCACGACCTTGTCCACCATGCGCCGACGGGTTTCGTCGTTCACCTTGATCACGGTTTCGGTGATCTGCATCGGCAGCCCGTGGTCCTGTCCGATCCGCGCCAGCGCGCGTGTATCCTTGGGGAAACACGACCCGCCATAGCCGGGCCCGGCGTGAAGGAACTTGTTGCCGATCCGGCCATCCAGCCCGATGCCCTGGCTGACCTTCTTGATGTCCGCCCCGGTACGTTCGCACAGCGCGGCGATTTCGTTGATAAAGGTGATCTTGGTCGCCAGAAAGGCGTTTGCCGCGTATTTGATCATCTCGGCGCTTTCCAGATCGGTGGTCAGCACCGGGAAATCGCGCAGATAGAGCGGTCGATAGATATCGGCCATCACTTCGGCCGCGCGGTCGTTTTCCACGCCGACCACGATTCGGTCCGGGCGCATGAAGTCGTCGATAGCCGCGCCTTCGCGCAGGAATTCGGGGTTCGAAGCAACATCGAAATCGGCCGTTGGGTTAGCTTCGGCAATCGCTTCCCGGACTTGCCGGTTGGTACCCACCGGCACGGTCGATTTGGTCACTACAACTGCGTAGCCTGTCAGCGCTGCCGCGATTTCCCGCGCCGCCGCCATGACATAGGTCAGGTCTGCATGTCCGTCTCCGCGCCGGGTGGGAGTGCCGACGGCGATGAACACCGCATCCGCTCCGTCCACGGCAGCCGCGAGATCGCCGGTGAATGATAACCGCCCCGCGTCGACATTGCGCGCCATGAGAGTATCGAGGCCGGGTTCGTAGATTGGGACCTTGCCCTTGCGCAGCATCTCGATCTTGCCGGGTTCCTTGTCGACGCAGATCACGTCATGGCCGAAATCCGAAAAACATACACCGGAAACGAGCCCGACATAGCCGGTGCCGATCATTGCAATCTTCATGTCTCAACCTCTCAAACCGATACGGAAATGGGATGCGGCACGGCCCGCCCGTTGTCAACGCCGCCGTTCAGAGGTCGGTAAACGCAAGCGCGGCATAGAGCGGTGGCATCAGCATGCGCCGGGCCCGGCCGAGCGGGAAACGGTTCGGCGGTCTGCGCATCACGTCGGGGCAGGCCGATGCGGCGCGCCCGGTGGCCATTTCCTCGGCCACCAGCGCGCCGGCATGGCCGCCCATCGCCACCCCGTTGCCGTGATAGCTCAGCGCGGCGAACAACCCAGGCTGGCCCGGCACCGGTCCGGCAAAGGGGGTTCGCGCCGCCGACATGCACACGAAGCCCGCCCACATATGCGCCGCCTCGACGCCACGCCAGGCGGGGAACATCGCGTCGAAATGCCGCCGCAGCCGCTGCCGGTTGCCAGCGTCGGCGCGCGGCGAGGACAGCAGCCCGCCCCGCATCCCGAACAGGAACCGCCCATCGGGCATCAGGCGGAAGTAGTGCAGCAGGTTGCGGGTGTCGTAAGCCATCTGGCCGCTGGTCCAGCCCTGTGCCGCAAGCTCGGTATCGCGCAGCGGGCGGGTGACCAGAACCGCGGATTGCGCCGGCATATAGCGCCCGGCCAGCCAGTCGGGCAAATCTTCGCTGGAATATCCGTTGGTTGCGACGAGAACCTGATCGGCAGTCACGGTGCCACGCGGTGTCGTCACCTGCCAGTTGACCCCATTGCGCAGAATTCCAGTGGCAGGACTGCCCTGAAACAACCGGGCGCCGGCGGCGACGGCCGTGCGGGAAAGGCCGAAGAGGTATTTTCGCGGGTTCAGGGCGAAACCCACCGGCAATGTGAGCGCGCCGTGAAACGGTCCGCCCAGCCCCTGCGCCGCGAGATCGTCACGTTCGGTAATCTGCGCCGGTTGCCCCTCTGTTGCGAGAGCGTCGGCTTCGCGGCGCAGCCGCGCCATGTGCCGTGGCCGGTGGGCCAGAATGGTTTCGCCCCGCGAATGGGTGTCGGCGTCGATATCGTAACGCGCAAGAACACGGGCCACGCGATCCACCGCGTCACGCTCTGCTTGCCAATAGGCCTCCGCTCCGGCGCTGCCTGCGCGGCGGGCCAGCGCGCGTTTCGATAGCCGCGCCCCACCCATACAGCAGAAGCCGCCATTGCGGCCCGACGCGCCCCAGCCGGGTGTTTCCGCCTCGAGTACCGCGACGGCGGCACCCGATTCGGCCAATGCCAAGGCAGCCGATAGTCCGGTAAAGCCGGCGCCGACGATAACCGCGTCTACCCGGTCCGTTCCCGTCTGCCGTGGCCAGTCGGGCGTCGGTTCGGTTTCGTCCCACCAGCAATTGCCGCGCGGCCCTGGCCCATAGGCGTATTCGGGAAAGATGCGCCTCATTGTGCGCGTTCTGCGGCCCGTTCTTCGCTCTGCAGGCGTAGGCTGCGCCGCTTGGAGACCAGCGAGGCGGTTATGACTCCGACAGTGACTATGCCGATCAGGATGGTCGACAGCGCATTGATCTCGGGGCTGACGCCGAGCCGCA
>CAYGNB010000301.1:0-4147 GCA_964351135.1 uncultured Rhodobacterales bacterium
TCGGCATAGGTAAAGCCCTCGCATCCGGGTTTGCCGACTTTTTCACAGACCTCGGCCGCGACGCCCAGCGAAATGCCGACCGTACCGCTGTTGTTCGACGCCAGCGCGCGGATCGGCAGCGGGCCCCAGGATTTCGCGCCGAACTGATAGACGCCTTCCTGTGCCATGAACGTGCCGCCCACGCCGTTCATCGAGAAATCCACCTTGCCCTGGCGCAGCGGTTCGGTCCGGGCCACGTCGTTCTTGGCGGGCAGGATGCGCAGGTTGACGCCGCGCTTGTCCTGCAAGGCCGCCCCGATCGCCACCGACTGGTTGTAACCCGACGATCCGGTTCCGTAGGACGTGATCGCCAGCTGGTTCGGCAGCGTGTTGTCGACCGCCAGCGCGGCCGTCCCCGCCAGGCTGCTCAGGGCAAGCCCTGCGAATACATGTTTCATCGTTTCTCCTCCTCAGTAAATATGCGGCACGATCCCGGTCGGGCGGCGACCGGAATGCCGCCAGCCGACCCGCTCGCAACCTTCAAATCAGGACGGGAACCGCCCCAGCCGTTCGTAGAGCTTGCGTTCTTCAACCATGATCGGATGGTTTTCGATCTCTTCCTGCGCTTCTTTCATCGCGGTCATGCCGCTGGCCTGAACCTCGGTCCATTCCTTGGCGAAACTGCCGTCCCGGATCCGTTCGACAATGGCGCGAAGCTGGTTCTTGTGCGCCTCCTCCTGCTCGGGCTTGCCCCGGGCATAGACGAGCTGGCCGTACTCGCTGGTCCGCGAATGAAGCTTGAGCTGACCGAAAAGACCGTGATCGACATAATATTGACCGATCTCGCGCACCTCGCCCGAAGCGTACATCTCCAGCATCGCGGCCTCGGGGCTGCACCCTGCCTCGGTCAGCACTTCCAGCGCGCGGCGAATGGCGTGCAGCGACCCGAATTGTTCGTGGAACAGATCGACAATCGTTTCCTCTTCGAAGCTCGATTCGATCACACCCATCTTGGTGGATCCGATGGCCCGCGACAGGCCGAGCATCGTTTTCTCGGCGGTACCGTCGGCGTCCTGATGAACCGCCACGAGACTGGGGAACCCGGTGCCCGCGACAACGGTGTCGCGCACGCCCTGCCCCACCATGCGCGGCGCGATCATGATCACATTCACATCGGCACGCGGCTGGATGTACTTGAAATGGATGTTGTAGCCGCTGGCAAAGACGAGCGTATCCCCGGCCTTGAGCCCGGGCGCGAGGCTTTCCTCGTAGATGTGCGGCATGACTTCGTCGGGCACCAGGATGAAAAGGACGTCGGCCTTTTCCGCGGCCTCGGCCAGCGGCAGGGTCTCGAACCCGTCTTCGCGAGATTTCTGGGCCGATTCGTCGCTGCGGGAACCGACGATCACGTTCAGACCCGAATCGCGCATATTCAGCGCCTGGCTGCGCCCCTGATTCCCGTATCCGAAGATGCCGACGGTCTTTCCTTCTACCCAGGCAAGGTCTGCATCCTTGTCAAAGTACCATTTTGCCATTGCGTGATCGCCCTCATTTGAAATCTGAAATTTCAGATTTCTTAGGGTTATCATGACAACCGAGTCAAGCTAAACTTCGTCTACCCTGACGGTCGTCGGGCCCCAGCGCAGTTCGAGGCAAGGATGCAGAATTCTTCGGCTATGAAAATCGACAGCAGTTCGATCCGGGATCAGGTCTATGAAAAACTTCTGGAGCTGATCCTCAACGGCACGCTGGCGCCGGGGGCGCGGCTGGACCTGACGCAGATGGCCAGCGACATGGGCGTCAGCAAGACCCCGGTAAAAGAAGCGATCCAGCGGCTCATCGAAAACGGCATGATCGAGGTAAAACCGCGTAGCGGCACATTTGTCAGCACAATCGACCCGGAAAAAACGGTCCAGAATTTCTGGTTCCGGCTCGCGCTGGAGGTGGGCTGCGCGACCGAGATTGTCGCGAATGTCGGCGCCGATGCCGTCCGGAACCTGCGCGCGCTCAACGCTGAAATGCGGCGCCTGAGCGAACAGGCCGATACCGAGGAAATGATCCACGGATTTCTTCCGCTCGACGCCCGGTTCCACAACACGATCATCGACCTGGCCGGAAATGCGGTCGTCTCGGACCGCTATCGTCAGACCGGCGTGCTACTGCAGGTCATGCGCCTGAAACGCCATCATGCTCGCGACCGCTATGCGCAGGTCGTCGGGGAACATGACGCCATCGTCGATGCGCTGGAACGGCGCGATATAGAAGCCCTGCGCGCGGCCTGCCGGGGCCACGTCGAAGCGGCTATCCAGCGCTTTGCCGCACAATCGCCACATCTGACCGAGTGACGGCAAACGCCGCCCGACAGCTTGCCGGGCGGCGTGCCACAGATTCTATCGCCGCCTGCGTTTTACATTGCCGCCGCGCTGGCCCGGCCGTCCGGCGGTGGATCGCCCACGCGAGCGTTTCGCCTCTTCGCCAGCCTTTTCCACCGCCCATTGCCGCGCCATCGGATCGTCGGATACCGCCAGATCGACCGCTTCCAGCCGCTTGATTTCGTCGCGCAGCCGGGCTGCCTCTTCGAATTCCAGGTTTTCGGCTGCCTTGCGCATGTCGGCGCGCAGACCATCCAATACGGTTTCCAGATTGGCACCGTGCAGGGGCTTGTCGACCGTGGCGGTGACGCGCGCCATATCGGTGTCGCCCTCGTAGAGCCCCGACAACACGTCCTCGACATTCTTTCTGACCGTCTCGGGTGTAATGCCGTGTTCGGCATTGTAGGCCATCTGCTTTTCACGGCGGCGGTTGGTTTCGCTGAGCGCCCGCTCCATGCTCCCCGTCACCCGGTCGGCATACATGATCACCCGACCGTCGGCGTTTCGCGCGGCCCGCCCGATGGTCTGGATCAGCGAGGTTTCGGACCGCAGGAACCCTTCCTTGTCCGCATCCAGGATCGCCACCAGCCCGCATTCGGGAATATCCAGCCCCTCGCGCAACAGGTTGATACCCACCAGAACGTCGAAGGCCCCCAGCCGCAGGTCGCGTAGAATCTCGATCCGCTCCAGCGTGTCGATATCCGAATGCATGTAACGCACACGGATACCCTGTTCGTGCAGATACTCGGTCAGGTCCTCGGCCATGCGTTTGGTCAGGGTGGTGACCAGCGTGCGATACCCGGCGGCGGTGACACGGCGAACCTCGTCCAGCAGGTCGTCGACCTGCGTTTCGACCGGGCGGATCTCGACCTCGGGATCAAGCAGCCCGGTAGGCCGGATCACCTGTTCGGTGAACACACCGCCGGACTGGTCCAGTTCCCAGTTCTGTGGCGTGGCCGACACGAACACCGATTGCGGCCGCATCGCATCCCATTCCTCGAATTTCAGCGGCCGGTTGTCCATGCAGGACGGCAGCCGGAATCCATGTTCGGCCAGCGTGAACTTGCGCCGATAGTCGCCCCGGTACATGCCTCCGATCTGCGGCACGCTGACATGGGATTCGTCGGCAAAGACAATGGCGTGATCGGGGATGAACTCGAACAGGGTCGGCGGTGGCTCACCCGGTGCGCGCCCCGTGAGGTAGCGTGAATAGTTCTCGATACCGTTGCAGACGCCGGTCGCCTCCAGCATCTCGAGATCGAAATTCGTCCGCTGCTCCAGCCGCTGCGCCTCCAGCAGCCGGCCTTCGCCAACCAGCTGGTCGAGCCGCTGCCGTAACTCTTTTCGAATACCGATGACAGCCTGCTGCATGGTCGGCTTGGGCGTGACATAGTGCGAATTGGCGTAGACGCGGATCTGGTCGAACGTATCGGTTTTTTCACCGGTGAGCGGATCGAATTCGGTAATCGACTCAAGCTCTTCCCCGAAGAAGCTGAGCTTCCACGCACGATCTTCGAGGTGGGCGGGGAAGATTTCGAGACTATCGCCGCGCACCCGGAAACTGCCGCGCTGGAATGCCTGATCGTTGCGGCGGTATTGCTGGGCGACCAGATCCGCCATCACTTGCCGCTGGTCGTATTCTTTGCCGACCTTCAGATCCTGCGTCATCGCGCCGTAGGTTTCGACCGACCCGATACCATAGATGCAGGACACCGACGCCACGATGATCACGTCATCGCGTTCCAGCAGCGCCCGGGTGGCCGAGTGGCGCATCCGGTCGATCTGTTCGTTGATCT
>CAYGNB010000302.1:0-4146 GCA_964351135.1 uncultured Rhodobacterales bacterium
GCGTCAGCCGGAGGGTGTGCCATGCACCAGCGCCTTGCCCGCTGCCAGGACTTCGGGATCATCGGCGCGATGGCAGGCGACGGCGTGGCCTCCACCGGCATCTCGCAGAGCGGGATTCGACTGGTGGCAACAGTCCTGCGCATACGCGCAACGCCCGGCAAAGCGGCAGCCCTTTGGCAGGTTGATCGGGCTGGGAGGGTCACCTTGCAGCCGGATACGGGTGCTTTCGTTGACAGTGCCTTCCGCCGAGGGCACCGCCGAGATCAGGGCATGGGTATAGGGATGGCGCGGCCGGGAAAACAGATCGCGGCGCGACCCTGTCTCGACGATCTGCCCGAGATACATCACGGCGATATGGTCGCACAGGTGCTGAACCACGGCGAGATCGTGACTGATGAAAAGGTAAGACAGGCCGAGATCGCGTTTCAACCGCGCCAGCAGGTTCAGGATCTGCGCCTGAATGGCAACATCGAGCGCTGAAACCGGCTCGTCGCAAACAAGCAGCTTCGGGTGCGTCGCCAGCGCGCGTGCCACGCCGATCCGTTGCCGCTGTCCGCCGGAAAACTGATGCGGAAACAGGTCTTTCTGGTCTGGTCGAAGCCCGACCAGCGCAAACAGCTCATCGACGCGCGCATCGCGCTCGGCGCGCGTGCCGACGCCCAGAAGATCCATAGGGCGACGCACAATTGCGGCCGCGCGCTCGCGCGGATTGAGCGAGGCATAGGGATCCTGAAACACAACCTGAATGTCACGCCGTGCAGCCTTCAGCTCGGCTCCCTTCAGGGCGGTGATGTCGCGCCCGTTCAGACGGACGCTGCCGGCGGTGATGTCATTGAGCCGCGCACAGGCAAGCGCCGCCGTGGACTTGCCCGAGCCGCTTTCACCGACCAGCCCAAAAGCGACACCGGCCGGCAGGGAAAAGGAAAGCCCGTCCACCGCGTGAACGACCTGACCATGGGGCAGCGGAAAATAGACCTTCAGATCGGTAACTTCCAGAACGTTCGGCGTCGTCGTCATCGAGCAATCTCCTCGGTCGACGCGCTTTCGAGCCAGCAGGCGACGGCACGTTCCGGCCCGAGCTGCGAAAGGTGCGGGCTATCGCTGCGGCAGCGATCCATGACACTGGAACAGCGCGGCGCAAAGGCGCAGCCGGGCCGGCCTAGTTCCGCCGGCGCTGGAACCACGCCGGGGATCTCGAACAGCACCTCAGCTTCGTCGGGCGGCGGCATGGTCAGGCGCGGGATGCACGACATCAGGCCGCGCGTGTAGGGATGGCGCGGATCGCGGACGAAACGATCGACAGGGCCTTCCTCGATCTTGCGGCCAGCATACATGACCATCACGCGGTCCGTCATCTGGGCGACCACGCCGATGTCGTGAGTGATGAGAATGATTGCGGCGTCGATCTTTTTCTGAAGCTCCGCGAAAAGATCGAAAATCTGCGCCTGAACGGTAACGTCCAGCGCCGTCGTCGGCTCGTCTGCGATCAGGATTTTCGGCTCGCACACCAGCGCGATGGCGATCATCACCCGCTGCCGCATCCCGCCCGAAAGCTGGTGCGGATAATCCCGAGCACGCTGCGCGGGAGAGGGAATACCGACCAGTTCGAGCATCTCGACCGCGCGTTCCCAGGCCTTTTCCCGCGACAGGCCGAAATGCGCACGCGCCGTCTCGGCGATCTGCTCGCCGATGGTATAGACTGGGTTGAGCGAGGTCATCGGCTCCTGGAACACCATCGAGATGTCATTACCGCGGATCTGGTTCTGGCGCTTCTCGCTGGCGGTAACCAAGTCTTCGCCCTGAAACAGGATCTCTCCACCGGATACGCGGCCCGGCGGGTTCGGAACCAACCCCAGCAGCGCCAGCGCGGTGATGCTCTTGCCGCAGCCGGATTCGCCGACGATGCCAAGTGTCTCGCCACGATGCAGATCGAAGGAAAGATCGCGGACCACGGGAATTTCGCGCTCGCCGGTGCGAAACGAAATCTCGAGATCGCGGACGGAGAGAAGGGCCTCGGTCATCAGCGCTGCCTCAGTTTCGGGTTGAATGCATCGTTGAGGCCATCTCCGATGAGGCTGATCGCAAGCACTGTCAGGAAGATGCAGAGACCCGGAAAGGTCACCCCCCACGAGCTGTCGAGGATATAGGGCCGGTTATCGCCAATCATGCGCCCCCAGCTCGTCGCGTTGGGGTCTGACAGGCCCAGGAACGAAAGCCCGGCCTCGAACAGGATTGCCGAACCGATTGAGAGCGCCGCGACGACGATCAGCGGCGGCGCGGCGTTGGGCAGGATCACCTTCCAGATCAGCCGCGCGTTGCTGGCGCCGATGGACCACTCGGCCTTGACGAACTCGGTTTCGCGCAGTCGCAGGAACTCGGCCCGCGTCAGGCGGGCGGTCGAAGTCCAGGAAACCGCGCCGATGGCAATGGCTATGTTGACCAGCGTCGGGCCGAACAGCATGACCACGACCATTGCGAAAAGCAGGTTGGGCAGCACCTGGAAGAACTCGGTCACGCGCATCAGCACATTGTCGATCCAGCCGCCAAAGAAGCCGGCAAGCGCGCCCACCGTCACCCCGATCAGCACGGTCAGAAGCGCCGCCGAAAGGCCGATGGCGATGGTTACGCGGCCTCCGTTGATCAGCCCGGCGAGCAGGTCGCGCCCGAGGTAATCCGTGCCGAGGATGTATTCGGATTCGCCCGGGGGGGTCATCGGCATCCAGACCATCTCGCGCGGGGGCACGGTATAGACCAGCGGCCCGACGAGCGAAATGAGGACGATCGCCGCGAGGATGCCCAGGCCGAGCACCGCCGCACGGTTCTGGAGGAACATGCGCCAGGCCTGGAGCCCCGGCGAAACGGGCCTGGGCGCGGATGCGGCGGAAAGGGGGGCGGTATCGGTCATCTGGTTTGAATCCTGGGATCTATGCGGCGATAGACGATGTCGGTCAGCAGGTTCATCACGACCACCATGAGGGCCGAGAAGAACAGGATGCCAAGAAGCGTGGGCGTGTCGCGCCGCAGGATGGAATCGAACGCCAGCGTACCAAGGCCCGGCCAGGCGAAGACGGTTTCGACCAGCACCGCACCCGATATCACCTGCCCGAATTGGAGCCCGGCAAATGTCACCACCGGCAGCACGGCATTGCGTAGCGCGTGCTTGTAGATGACCTGCCGCCGCGAGAGGCCCTTGGCCCGCGCGGTGCGCACATAATCCGACCCCAGCACCTCGAGCATCGAGGCGCGCGACAGGCGGCTGTAGAACGCGAGATAGATCAGCGCCAGCGTCAGGGCGGGCAGAACGAGATGATGCGCCACATCGAGCGCATGGGCCAGTCCCGTCGCCGCGCCGCCGGAATCGGCCATGCCCGAGATCGGGAGCAGCGGGATGGAAACCGAAAGCAGCAGGATCAGCATGATCCCCACCCAGAACACCGGCGCCGAGAAGCCCGCGAGCGCGATCACGGTCACCAGATGGCTGAGCACCGAACGACGGTTCTGCGCCGAAAAGACACCCAGCATCGTGCCGATCACGATGGCGCTGAAAAGTGCGGCCACGACCAGCAGAACGGTCGGTCCGATCCGGTCCGCGATCAGTTGGGTAACCGGCTGATCATAGTAGAGCGAATGGCCCAGATCGCCTTGCAGCACGCGGCCGAGATAGGTTCCGATCTGGGTGTAGAGCGGCTGGTCCAGCCCGAACTGGGCGCGCAGGTCGGCGATGACCTCCGGCGTGGCGCCGCCCATCTCGCCGACCAGCGCCTCGACAGGATCGCCGGGCGCGGCATGGATCAGCGCGAAATTCAGCACCAGCACCGCCAGCAGCAGCAACGCGGCATTGAGCAGTTTTCTGAGCATTCCAGTCAGCACGTCATGTCCTTTCCGGGATGGCGAACAGGGTTGAGTGGCTGTTGCGGGCGAAGGAGGAGCGGGCCGGAGCAAGGGTGCGTCCGACCCGCAGCTTCAAGTGTCAGTTGTCGAGATACACGTCGGAAAACGGTGCCAGCGCGCCGAACGGCGACGCGGGTAGGCCCTTCACCTTGTTGTTGAAGACGGTGACCGAGAAATCCTGCGGCATGTAGATGAAGACCAGATCTTCCTGCACCTTCTTCTGGATGTCGGCATAGATCGCCTTGCGCTTGGCGA
>CAYGNB010000303.1:0-4140 GCA_964351135.1 uncultured Rhodobacterales bacterium
ACGATGGCGGATTTCGAGACCTTCGTGAAGCTGGGTTACATGTCGAAATGGCTGCACCATTCCGGCGGCACCGTCTGCGAACCCACCGACGTGCCGGTGAACAAGCGCCATCTGGACATGCTGATGGCGCATATGACGCTCAGCGACAAACCGTTCATGGGGTCGGTCACCGAACCGTCGCGCGCCCGCGATTCGGTCGAGATGTGCGAAATCCTGTTCGGCAAGGACTTCGTGGCGGAAAACACGGTGATGACATCACTGATCAACATCAATTCGCCGATGACTTTTGACGACGTGATGATGGGTGCGCTCGAGGTCTATGCCGAAGCGGGGCAGGCTTGTATCGTGTCGCCCTTCATCGTGGGCGGGGCGATGGCGCCCGTATCGGTTGCGGGTACGCTGACGCAGGTTCTGGCCGAGGTGCTGGCGGGTATCGCCTATTCACAGCTGGTTCGTCCGGGCGCGCCGGTGATCTTTGGTGCGTTCGTGACATCCATCGACATGAACTCCGGTGCGCCGACCTTTGGCACGCCCGAGGCCAGCCAGATCCTTTACGGTGCCGGGCAGCTGGCGCGGCGCATGGGGCTTCCGTTCCGGTCGGGCGGCGGGCTGTGCGCGTCGAAACTCCCCGATGCACAAGCCGCATACGAGACCACGCATACGCTCAATGCGGCGCTTCTGGGCGGCGTGAATTTCATGCTGCATTCCTGCGGCTGGCTCGAGGGCGGGCTGGTCAGCAGCTTTGAGAAATTCGTAATGGATGCGGACCAGCTCGGTGTCCTGCACAAACTGGCTCAGGGTGTCGCGTATGACGAGAGCGCGCAGGCTATGGATGCGATCGCCGAGGTGGGGCCAGGCGGGCATTATCTGGGTTGTGCCCATACGCAGGCCAATTTCAAGACCGCATTCTGGCGATCCGACGTGCTGGATTACCGGCCGTTCGAAACCTGGGACGAAGCCGGCGCACCGGATACGCAGGCGCTGGCCGCCCGTAAGGTCGAATACCTGTTGGCGAACTACCAGCAGCCGGCAATGGACCCCGGCATCGCCGAGGCATTGACCGCCTATGTGGCGGAGAAGAAGGCGTCCATGCCCGACGCCTTCATGTAGACCCTGGAGCCGGGCCTATGCGCCCGGCCCATGTGCTCAGGCCACCGCGACAGGGCGGGCGGCGCGCAGCAGCTGCGCCTCGCCCATCACAGCGATCAGCACGTCCAGATGGCGGGGCAGGGAATACCCCGCATCGTCGTTCTGGCGCTGCTCATTCATTGCCCGCTCCATTTCCATAAGCCGCATCAGTGCCGCAGCCGGTCGTGGAAGCGACCCGTAGCCCAGTAGCCGCTGCAGGTGCCGGTCACGGCGATAGTCCTGCACCCCCAGTCGGGCGGCGCGGATCAACAGGCGCGGACGGCGAAGCGTGGTGAGCATGGTGAGCAGGTCTTGCATGGGTGGTCCTTCCATCTGCGATCGTCGTTGTCCTAGAGGTAACTCAACCTGAACGGGTGTTGCGGGGGTGTGCGTACGACCGTTCGTTGGTTTCACAAGTGTTTATCTTTTAGAAACAATGCTGAACAAACGGCGGCTTATTAACTTTCAAGTAATAAACTCGCCTTTAGGTTGTGTTTGGTTTGGGCTGCACCAAACCTGAAAGATCAGAAGACGGGGACATATGGGGATGGAACCGAAACTTGCCGGCGCGCTGCCGCCATGGGTGCCCGAAGGCGCACAACGCTATCTGGCTCATACCGAGGCCGGGCTTTCGATCAGGGAACTGGCGCGCGTTGCAGGCTGCCACGCCTCGACAATCATGCGCCAGGTGCGGCGCGTCGAGTTGCGGCGTGACGATCCGCTGGTCGACGGAGCGCTGACCGCGCTGGCGGCCACGTTGAAAATGATGCCAGGCACATCCGAGGACACCGACCGCGAAACGCCGCCCGACGCCGCAGTGCTGGAGGCCGAGGCGGTACGTGTCTTGCGCCGCCTTTGCGAGAGCGGAGCGGTGCTGGCCGTGGCAGAAGGTATGGACAAGGCGGTGGTGGTGCGCGACGACGGCGCTGCCGCGGGGACCAGAACCGCCGTGGTCGACACGCAGATCGCCCGCGCAATGGCGCTGCAGGACTGGATCACCTGCGATAATCCGGGCCGCGTCAGCCGCTACCGGATCACCACCAGCGGGCGCAGCGAACTGGCCCGGATGCTGGCGGAGCGCGAAAACCGCGCACGCGCGGAATCCGAACAGGGTTTCGCCGAAGCGCAGACACCGTTCGGCGATCAGCATCGCGCCTTTGCCGAGAAACAGGTGATGGGCGATGACGGACGTCTGCGCCGCGTGCGGTACAATATGTCCGAAAGCCCGCTGCTGGCGCTCGCACGGCGCAAGGACCGTGACGGCGAACCGTTCCTGAATGCGGATCTCGTCGCCGCCGGTGAACGGCTGCGGGAGGATTTCGAACTGGCGCAGATGGGGCCGCGCGTGGCGCAGAACTGGGACCGGTTCCTGACCGGAGGCGGTCGCGGCGGGTTCGTGCCCGACAGCGGTGTGGGTGACGGCCCCAGCGGTGCGCGTGACCGGGTTGCGCGGGCCCTGACCGATCTGGGGCCGGGCCTGTCCGATGTGGCGCTGCGGTGTTGCTGCTATCTGGAAGGGCTGGAAATGGCCGAAAAGCGCATGGGATGGTCGGCACGTTCCGGCAAGATCGTGCTGCGCATCGCGCTACAGCGCCTCAAGCGTCACTACGACGAACAGGCCGGAACGGACCGCATGATCGGCTGACCGCGGCGACAGGTGCAAACGGAACCCTGCGCATCGCGCATGTTGGACCGACGACACACGTCAGCTGGCTGACACTGCGTCCTCGACCTTGTCCTCGGCATCTTCGAAGATCTTGGTGCAGGTCTTGTGGGCCTTGGCGATTTTCGAGATCGCTTCGATCATCGCCTTCTTTTCGTTATGGGCGTTGATGAATTTCTTCTGTTTCTTGAACGCCGCCTGGTATTCCTTGTTCATCGCCGCCAGGGACGTCATGTGCTTGGACGCCTCGTTCAGGCTCTTTTTCGCCTTGTCGACATCGCTCTCAGCCAGTTCGCCGGCAAATTTTGAATATTTGTCGATGCTCTTGACCATGCGGAGCACAGCTTTGATGTTTTTGCTGCGTTTGGCATCCTCGAGAATTTCGGGCAGTTCCTCGCCTTCGCATTCCTTGATTGCCTTGGCGACGATGCCGTCGATGGAGGCCTTCAGCCGTGCCGCATAGAACACTTCATGCGTTTTCAGCGTGCCGTAAGTTCCGGAGGATTTCTTCAACCCGTCCAGAACGGCCGCCGATTTCTTCAGGGCGACCAGACCTTCCTTTTGGGCCTTGGCGTCCATCGAAGCTTTTTCCTTCTTGAACTCCTTTTCGGCCGCATCGCGTTTGCGTTTCAGCGCGGCAAATGTCTTTTCGGCGGCATCGCAATACGCCGACAGCGCGGCGAGTTCGTTCTGATAGGTTTCGACAGCCTTTTTCCATAGCCCCAGAGCCTTGGAAAACTCCTTGTTGGCGCGAAAATCGTCGGTTCTCTTGCCGGTGATTCCCGCCATCTTGGCTTTTGGAATCGTATCGGCCAGGGCGTCCTCTTTCGTGTAGGCGTCGTTGAGGAATTTCAGCATCTGCTGCTTGATCTTGGCAACCTCCTTGGCGGAGTTTTCCAGACTCTTCAGAGTTTTGTCGTCATATTCCTTACGAAATTCGTCCCAAGCCTTGGCCATGACGGGTCCTTTCATGTGAGTGCTGAAAATGGGTCACGGAACGCACCGGAAAAAAGCAATGTCCAACTATCGGTGCAGATGACCCGTTCGGACAAGTGCCTCGTTCACACAAGCAACATAAATCGAGATAAATCGCCAAGACGGGGAAGCAGGGATTTTGCGATGCGTCGGCCACGGCGCATGGCGGCCATGCTGCGCTGGTAGTTCCCTCGGGCCGGGAATATGTTAGGGACGTGTCGTCGATCCAACCTGGGACCCCTGACCATGCGAGATCTGAAAATACCCGAGCAGCGCCACCCGGAGAAGGCTCACCGGCCCGATAATGCGCAGCCCAAGAAACCCGCGTGGATCCGGGTCAAGGCGCCGGGCGGGCAGGGCTATGCGGACACGCG
>CAYGNB010000304.1:0-4134 GCA_964351135.1 uncultured Rhodobacterales bacterium
TTCCCCCGGCAGTGCGCGGGTCGCTTCGTCCTGGATCAGGGTACGGGCATCCGCCAGTAGCGCGGCGGCGTCGCCGGGTAGTGCGCGCAGCTTTTCGGATCGGGTGAAATCCTCGATACTGGTCATCAGCGCGATCGCGTGGTCGATCATCTCTTCGATCGGCAAGGCGTTGATCCGCTCGAACACACCTTCGGCCGTCGCGGTGAAATCGGGCAGGTCGGAGGGCGCTGTCGGCAGGATCGGCAACGGGTCGGCATCTCGATCCAGACTGGCAGGTTCGGCATCGGGCAATTCGACCAGATCCACCACCAGCGCACTGCTGAACAGGCTTGTGGTCGCCAGCCGCGCCCTGAGCCCGCCAGTCACGGCGGCTTCGAGGAAATCCAGCGCGTCCTCGCGCCCGGCTTCCGGGGGCAGGCCCAGCCGACCCGGTTCCAGCGACAGCCGCGTGATCAGCCGGATGGTGGGGCCGGCGTCGGTTTCGTGGATCCGGGTGGTGATCGCGGCCACTTCACCCACCTTGAGGCCGCTCAGCCGGACCTCGGCCCCGACCTCGAGCCCGGCCACGGATTCGTTGAATTGCGCGGCCACGTCGATGGCTTGGGCTGTGGAGCGTGTGAACACGCTTTTCCGCGCGTCGCCCTCGCTGGCATAGACGTTGAACACATGGCCGGGGCTGACCGGGTCGCCGCCGTCGAAGATCGACCCGAATTCGAGCCCGCCGGCGAGCAATGTTGCCATGCTGTCGAAGTCGACGCTGAGACCTGCGCCGCTGATCGAAACCCGGAATCCCGATGTGTCCCAGAACCGGGTCGCCGTGTTCAGCCTGCGGTCGTGAGGCGCCTCGATGAAAGCATCGACCACGATCATGTCGGTCGAAACCGTGAGGCGCGGCCGTTCCAGCCGCCCCACCTCGACCCCGCGAAACAGAACCGGGGCGCCATCGGACAGCAGGCGGCCGTCATCGGTGATCAGTGTGATCCGTTTGCCAGCACGGCCGGGCTGCACCAGCGGCGGACCGTCGAGCCCTTCGAAATGGCGCTGGGGCGTATCGGGCGTCTGGTCCCAGGCACCCTCGATATAGACGCCCGAGAGAACGGTCGAAATGCCGGTGATGCCCCGGGTGCTGACCGCCGGGCGTACCACCCAGAACTGCGCCCGCGAGTCGAGATAGGGGGCTACGTCCTTGTTCACCCGCGCCCGCACCCGGACCTTGCCCAGATCGTGGGTAAAGGAGACGTCCTCGACCGTTCCGATCACCACGTCGCGGTAACGCAGGGTCGTTTCGCCCGACACGATCCCCGAGGCGCTGTTGAAGATGATCTCGATCGGCACGCCGCGATTGGCGACGGTCTGCCAGGCCAGGCCCAGCGACACCGCCAGCGCCAGGATCGGCACCAGCCAGACAAAGGACAGGTTCCGCCAGATTGACGGGCGGGCTGGGTCGATATCCAGTTCGGCGGGGTCTTGGTTTGTCACGTCGTGGCTGGCCCGGTTTGTCTGTCCCAGAGGATCCTGGGATCAAACATCTGGGCGGAAATCATCGTGAAGGCAACCGAAAGCGCAAAGCAGATCGCGGCTATGCCCGGGTTGATTGTCGCGATCAGGTTCAGCTGCACCAGCGCGGTCAGGATCGCGACCACGAATACATCCACCATCGACCAGCGTCCGATGAATTCGACGACTTCGTAGAGATGCTGCCGGGCGGTGGTGTGGTTGCCCGGATCGTGTCGGACCGACGCCGCAAGATATCCGATGGCGATGAACTTGCCGATGGGGATCATGATGCTGGCGAAGAACACGATACCGGCGACCGCATAAGACCCATGCGCAAACAGTTCGATCACGCCGCCGATGATGGTGTTGTCCATAGCGTGGCCGAACGTCGTGGTGCGCAGCATCGGATAGAGATTCGCCGGGACATAGGCGATCAGACCGGCCAGCAGCCAGGCCCAGACCTGTTGCAGGTTGCGCGCATCGTTGCGTTCGCGCAAGGCGCCGCCGCAGCGGTGGCAGCGTGGCGTCCCACGCGGATTCGCCACGCCGCAGTGGCGGCAACCGACCATGCCGGCACTGCGCGCGGTCAGGACCGGCTGCGTTCGCTCAGCGTTTTCCAAATCGTCATCCTGCACATCAGATTGTCCTTGAGTACGATCAGCAACACCAGTCCCGCGAAGGCCCAGAAGGCCGGTCCCAGCGTTACATGCGCCAGACCGGCGATCTTGACCAGCGCCACGGTCACGCCCACGATGAAGATCTCTGCCATCGCCCATGGGCGGGCGGCATCGAAGAACCGCAGCGCGAGGTCGGCA
Source organism: uncultured Rhodobacterales bacterium (assembly GCA_964351135.1). GTDB lineage: Bacteria > Pseudomonadota > Alphaproteobacteria > Rhodobacterales > Rhodobacteraceae > Pukyongiella. Next base: position 2,313 of record CAYGNB010000304.1, read on the forward strand.
TGGGGCAGGGGGCGATACCCGATTGCCATTGGCCCCAGCACGTAGATCGCAGCCGAAAGGCGCGCGAGCGGCAGCAGCACGATCAGCCCCGCTACCGCCACCGACAACGGCAGCAGCAGCCCGTGGTCGAAGGCCAACACCGCATCGAAGATCGAGCTGCGGCTGTGCAGCCCGTGCGAATCGATTTCCAGAAACGGAAAGAAGATCGCGGCGAACATCAGGACCAGCGCGGTCAGCGACAGCATCAGGATCTGCGTCATGGCACCGTTGCGCGGGGCGAACAGAACCGTGCCACAGCGGTGGCACCGGGCTGTCGCGCCCATTGCTATGTCCGTTTCCCGGTGCAGAAGATCGCAGACGGGACAGGCAATCAGATCCTTGGCCAAGGGCACCCTCCGGGGGGTCAGAGTTCACGGGAACCACGGCTGTCCGTCTGTGTAGCGCAAGCGGCGCGCCATGGCCACGCCTGCCGTCCGTGTGACAGGTATCAGGCGGCGGCTTCCTGCAGTTTGCGGCGCACGAGGTCGATATGGACGCGCAGGGTATAGACATATTCGCGATAGCGCGGGGGCACCTGAACGGCCTGTGCTTCGTGATCGATCTGTTCCAGCCGCTGCATCAGGGCCGACAGACGCTCGGGCGAAACGTTGTCGTCCGCCTCGGCGTCGATGGCAACCAGTTCCTTGTAGCGCCGGTAGATGCGCGCGCGCATGCTCCACGCGTAGAGACCGGGCAACATGCGCAGCAGGGGGATCATCAGCACGACCAGCGGCAGGAACAGCAGCGTGACACGGGTGATCTGGGCTGCGATCCAATAGGGCAACAGGTTTTCCAGCACGCCGGGACCGCCGGTCAACAGCGCGGCAGCCTGCCGGTTCAGCGGCAGGTCCAGGCCCTCGGTCGAGGGGAACCGCAAGTCGTCGCTGAGCGGGTTCGGGCCGGAATGGACCTCGATCGCGGCATGGACCATCCGGTTGACGAGCGCAGGGTGCAGGTCGCCGCGCGCCGCCAGCATGGCGGTCATCGCGGTGAGCGGGATGCGTTCGGGCGGCAGCCGACGGGAATAATCGATGCCGGCGGGCGGGATGTCGGCCATCCGCACATAGGGCAGCTTGCGGGTCAGCGCCTCGGTGTCGCGCAGGGTTTCGATGCGCAGATCGGCATTGGTCAGCAAGGGTTGCAGATAGGGGGCATCGATCGGCGCAACAAAGATGGCGAGGTCGGCGTCGCCGGCCAGGAGTGCGCTGGCCGCATCGGCGCCCGCCAGCGGCAGCAGCCGGTCCTGATCCAGATTCACATCAAGCGTCTGGATCATATTGTTGATGGCGATGCGCGTGCCGCTGCCCGGTTCGCCCGCGGCAAGGCGCAGATCGTTCCAGGCGTTCAGATCTGCGGCATCGGTGACTTCGGGTCGGTGAAAGATGAAGAACGGTTCCTGAAAGACGGCGGCGAGCGCCTGCAACCCGATCGACCCGGCGACCGGTGTCCCGCCTTGTATCAGCGCCACATCGGCCTCGCCCGTTGCGAGCATCCGCGAGTTTTCCATCGACCCGGGCGTCTCGATGATCTGCAGGTCGATGCCATCGCGGGCGAGGATGGACCGGTATTGTTCCGCCATCGCGCGATAGCCGCTGCCCGGACGCCCCGCTGCCATGGTCAGCGATCCCGGTGGCAGCAACTGCAGCGCCCCGGATTTCATCACATAGCCGGCCGCGATGGCGATCAGCAGCAGCAGCGCAAGAAAGACGGGCAGGAGAAAGGCGAGATATCGGAGCACGGGACGATTCGGTGATGGTCTTGCATCGCGACGTTAGCCGGTTCG
>CAYGNB010000305.1:0-4128 GCA_964351135.1 uncultured Rhodobacterales bacterium
ACCTTGGTCGGGTCCTTGCCCGAAAACGCCCCGCCCCCGTGCGGCGCGGCACCGCCATAGGTATCGACGATGATCTTGCGCCCGGTCAGCCCCGCATCCCCATCCGGGCCGCCGATCACGAACTTGCCGGTCGGGTTGACGTGCCATTCGGTGGCATCGCTGAGCCAGCCATCGGGAAGCACCTCTTCGATATAAGGCGCGACGATGGCGCGGATGTCACCGCTCTCCAGCGATTCGTCCAGATGCTGCGTGGACAGGACCAGCGACGACACGCCCACCGGTCTGCCGTCCTTGTAGACGACCGAGAGCTGGCTCTTGGCGTCGGGGCCGAGCGCCGGTTCGGCGCCGGACTTGCGTACCTCTGCCAGCCGCCGCAGGATCGCATGGGCATACTGGATCGGCGCCGGCATCAGCGCGGGCGTTTCATTGGTGGCATAACCGAACATGATGCCCTGATCGCCGGCGCCCTCGTCCTTGTTCTCAGCGGCATCGACACCCTGCGCGATATGCGCCGACTGCTCGTGCAGCAGGTTGGTGATCTCGCAGTGGGCGTGGTGGAACTTGTCCTGCTCGTAGCCGATATCCTTAATGCAGGCGCGCGTGATCTCGTCGATCCGGCCCATGTAATCTTTCAGTTTGTCCTGATCCGACAACCCGACCTCGCCGCCGATGACCACGCGATTGGTGGTGGCGAAGGTTTCGCAGGCGACACGCGCCTCGGGTTCTTCGGCGAGGAAAGCATCGAGAACGGCATCAGAAATGCGGTCGCAAACCTTGTCAGGATGGCCCTCGGAAACGGATTCCGAGGTAAAAACATAATTTTGTCGGGACATGAGGTGCTCCATTAAACACAAAAAAAACGCCACGCCAGGAAGCCGTTGTGGCGACCCCGAACCGTTACGCGCCCGCCGGGCGCGCGTCAACCGCCAATTGAACCAGCGTTAACGCGCCGCCAGAGCAACGCCAGCGCCAACGCGGCCAGCAACACGAACAGAGGCCCGTCGCCCAGACGCGCATAGACGGTGGGGCCGAGTGGCGCCGGCAGCGCCGCGTCGAGGAACCCGGTCGTGCCCAGCGGCAGCGATGCGGTCACGCGACCCAGCGGGTCGATCATCGCCGACACCCCGGTATTGGCGACCCGCACCATCGGCAGCCCCTGTTCGGTCGCCCGCATCCGCGCCTGCGCGAGATGCTGGTATGGCCCCGCGCGGGTGCCGAACCACGCATCGTTGGTGATCTGCAACAATGCCGCCGGGCGCTCGGGCGCCGCATTCACCTCGCGCGGGAACACTGCCTCGTAACAAATCAGCGGCAACACCGGGCCAATACCCGGCAGTGCCAGGACCTGCGGTCCCGGCCCACCGCTGTACCCGTCGCCCTCGCGCGCGGCAAAGCCCCGCAGGCCGAACCGGGCCGCCAAATCCCCCAACGGGACATATTCGCCAAAGGGCACCAGGTGGTGCTTGTCATAGATGCCGTCCACCGCCCCCGCGCTGTCGAGTACGGCGAGCGAATTGTAGAACCGCACCCCGTCGTCGCGCCGCTGCACCCCGAACACCACCGGCACGCCCGCTGCCGCCTGTGCGATCACGGCGAGGGTTTCTTCGGCGTGGTTGAGCAGAACCGGAATCGCTGTTTCGGGCCAGACGATCAGGTCCGGGCGTCCGCCCGCATCGACAGGGGCGGCAGTTGCCGCAATCTGACGGTCGAAAAAGACCGGGATCATCGCCGGGTCCCATTTCTGATCCTGTGGTGCATTGGGCTGCACCAGCCGCACGACCGTCGTGGTTTCAGTCACGTCAGGCGCTGCCCAGCGCGCCAGCATCACGGCCACCATGACCAGCAGCGCCGGTGCGGGCGCGGCCCATCTTTGCCAGCCCGGCGCGGCGATCATCGCCCCGGCGGGCAGAGTGACCAGCAGCGTAACCAGCGCCAGCCCCTGCGGCCCGATCCAGCCCAGCAGCAACCGCGCGTCGGTATCGACCCAGACCTGCGCCAGCGCGGCCCAGGGAAACCCGGTCAGCAGCGTTGCGCGGGCGATCTCGGCCAGGGTCCAGCACAGGATCAGCGCCGCAACGCGACCCGCCCGTCCGCGTCCCAACGCATGGGCAGCGGCAAACCCGGCGGCCCAGAACAGAGCCAGCCCCCCGGCCAGAAACAGCAGCGCAAACGGTGCCATCCAGCCGTGGCGTTCGGGATCGACGAGGAACGGCTCGACAATCCAGAACAGCGCATGAGCGAAATAGCCCGCCCCGAATGCCCAGCCGGTCAGCGCCGCCGCCCGCACGCCGGATGCGGACAGCAACAACCCCGGCACCAGCAGCAGCGCCAGAACCGTGAGCGGCCACAGCCCGAGCGGCGCCAGCCCGAATGCGGCCAGCGCCCCCGCCAGCGCAGCAGCGGCGAGGCGCGCTGCGGCAGGCCAGCGCGCGAATGGGGTCATGTTGCGATCACGCGGCGGCGTCCGGCAAACGTACCCGCAGCCGCTTGATCCGTCGGGGATCTGCGTCGATCACCTCGAATTCCGGGCCATCGGGATGCACGACGACCTCGCCGCGCGCCGGAACCCGGCCGGCGAGCATAAAGACCAGCCCGCCCAGCGTATCGATCTCTTCGCCATCGACCTTGTCCGCTTCAGTGAGCGAACACCCGGTCTCGGCCTCGAACTCTTCGAGCGGGGTCTTGGACAGCGCCAGATAGCAGCCGGGTTTCTCCTTGACCCAGCTCTGCGCCTCGTCGGTGTCGTGTTCGTCCTCGATTTCACCGACCACCTGTTCGATCAGGTCCTCGATGGTCACCAGCCCGTCCACACCGCCATATTCGTCGATCACCAACGCCATATGCCGCCGTTCGGTCTGCATCTTGGCCAGCAGCACCCCGATCGGCATCGAGGGCGGCACGAACAGCAATGGCCGCAGCAGCGATTCGAGATCGAAATCGCCGCCATTGCCGTTGAACCCGTGGTTCAGTGCGAAATCCTTGAAATTGACCAGCCCGATCGGGGTATCGAGCGTGCCGGAATAAACCGGAATCCGGGTCAGGCCGTTTTCACGGAATACCTTGACCAGCTCATCCTTGCCGATGCTGTCCGGGACCGCCACGATATCCGCCTTGGGAATGGCCACGTCCTCGACTCGCATCCGGCGCAGATTGATCATGCCGTGCGATGGCGCCGGAATGCCGCCCGCGCCGTTGAGCCTTGATTCGGTTTCGTCTTCTGCCGGGCTCAGCGCCTCGAAGATACGGCCGAAAAATCCGGGCCTGTCTTCGGGTTCCTGTGCCATGTCGTTCTCGGGCTGCGCGCGTTGCGCCGCGCCAGAACTGCCTTCGATGTCGTCCATCTGTCCTGTCCAGAAAGGGGGCGTACCCCCGGTCTATTCACTATATGGGTCATCCAACCCCAGTCTGCCAAGTATCTCTGTTTCGAGTCGCTCCATCAACGTGGCATCGGCATCACGCACATGATCGTAGCCCAACAGATGTAACAGCCCGTGAACGAGCAGATGGGTCGCGTGATCCGGGAGCTGTTTGCCTGCGGCGTTCGCCTCGCGCGCGCAGGTATCATAGGCAATCGCGATGTCGCCCAGCGCGATCTCGCCCATGAAATCGGGCACGGGCGGGTGCGGCTCGGCGCCGGGTTCGTTGGCCCCAAGATCGGCGGCGGGCCAGCTGAGCACATTGGTGGGCGCGGGCCGGTCCCGGAACTCCGCGTTCAGTGTGGCGATGCGATCGTCATCGCAGGCCAGCAGGCTGATTTCACAACCGGCACCGTCGATGCCCAGATGCACCAGCGCCGCGGCAAAGGCGGTTTCGGCCAGCAGCGCGATACCGGGCCGCGCCCAGCGGTCGTCCTCGATCGTCAGGTCGAGCTGCATGGGATCAGCGGGCCTCGCCCCCCGTATCCGCCTCGTAGGCTTCGATGATGGCGGCCACGAGCGGGTGGCGCACCACATCGGCCGAGGTGAAGTAGTTGAAGCTGATGCCACCGATACCGCCGAGCAGCCGTTCGGCATCGGCCAGCCCCGACGGCACGCCGCGCGGCAGGTCAACCTGGCTGCGGTCCCCGGTGATCACCATGCGCGATCCTTCGCCCAGCCGGGTCAGGAACATCTTCATCTGCATGGTGGT
>CAYGNB010000306.1:0-4128 GCA_964351135.1 uncultured Rhodobacterales bacterium
ACAACGGCAACATACACCAGAAAACTGGCCAGCATCATGTTGCGCATGTCCCGCGTGGCGGTCGCCCCGATAAAGATGCCGTCCAGCATCCAGGCAGCCCAACCCAGCACCGGGGCAAAGATCATGTAGATCAGGAACACGCGCGCCTCGGCCTGCACCTCGGCTGATTTCGACATCAAATCAATGACCGCACCACCCAGCAGGGCAAAGGCCAGCGACAGCGTCACCGCGACGATTGCCCCCCAGATACTGGTCAGCACGGCGCTGCGCCGCAACTCCGACCTGCGCCGGGCGCCCATCGCCTTGCCCACCAGCGCCTCGGCGGCAAAGGCGAACCCGTCCATGGCATAGGCGGTGATCATCAGGAATTGCAGCAGCACCTGATTGGCGGCCAGCGTCACGTCGCCGAACCCGGATCCGATGAACAGGAACGATACCATGATCGCCTCGAGCAGCATCGACCGGATCAGGATATCGCCGTTGACCGACAGCATGTGCCGCAACCGCGACGCATCGAACACCTGCACCCAGTCGCGCCAGGCCGGCTCCCGGAACGCGCCGCGGCACAACCAAAGGCCCAGTGCCAGCCCCGACCATTCCGCCAGGAACGTGGCCAGCGCCACCCCGTTCACGCCCCAGTCCAGACCGAGCACGAACCAGAGGTCGAGCAGAACGTTCAGCCCGTTCATCCAGACCTGCATCGCCAGCACCGCGCGCGTGCGTTCCTGAGCGATCAGCCAGCCGGTGATGCCGAAGATGGCAATGGCCGCAGGCGCCGACCAGATGCGGATCGACAGGTAACCCTTTGCCAGCGCCTCGACTTCATCGCTGGCAGGCGCGACGAAAAACGCCCCGTAAAAGATTGGAATCTGCAAAAGGATCAGCGCGGCACCGCCACCCGCGCCAAGCATCAGCGCCCGCGTCAGCAGCGCCGCCGCCTCGCCGTCATCCCCTGCCCCGATGGCCTGGCTGGTCAACCCGACCGTGCCCATGCGCAGGAACCCGAAGATCCAGTAGATCGACGACAGGATAACCGCGCCGATGCCGACCGCGCCGATCGGCGCTGCGACCCCGAGTTGCCCGACCACGCCGGTATCGACCGCCCCGAGGATCGGCACCGTCGCATTCGCGATCACGATCGGAACCGCGATCTTCAGAACCCGGCGATGCGTGATGCTGGCACCGACCGCCGAGAGTTCAACCATCGCCGGCACCGCGCTCCGGCGGCGGCATCAGGAAGTGCCCGCTTGCCTGCGCGAACAGCCGCGACCGTTGATCCTGCCAGGCTTCGACCCGAACCGACGCATAGCGCCGCCCCGACCGGGCAACCATCGCCCGCGCATAGGCGTCGCGCGGCAGGCCGGACCGCAGGTAATCGACCGTGAAATCAATCGTCTTGGGCAGGCGCGGCAGATCACCCGCCGCGACACGAGCGGGATCGAGCGCGCCCGACTCGATATCCGGAAACAACTTGGTCCATCCCAGCGTGATGATCGACGTCACCTCGAGAAAGGACGCGGTCGCCCCCCCGTGCAACGCCGGAAGGAACGGATTGCCGATCAGCTTTTCGTCGAAATGCAGAACGCCGGTCAGTTCATCGCCACGGCGATCAAAGCTGATACCGAGAAACCGGCAGTAAGGTACGCTGTCGACCAGCGCGCCAAGCGCGGCATCGCGCCGCTCTTCGACCACCTGTGCCGGTTCGGGGCGGCGGCGGCTCAAAACCCCTGCTCCACGGTAAAGGATGCCGTGGCCGTAGCGACTGGCGTCTCCTCATCTTCGTCCAGCGCGACAGCGCGTACGAAGGCAACGGAACGGGTAATGTGATGGCAGGTGGCCTTGGCCAAGACCGTCTGCCCGGGCGTCGCTGCGCGCATGTAGTCAATGCGCAGATCGATGGTCGCAGTGCCGCCCGGCGCACTGGGATGGCTCATCACCGCAGCCCCGCAGCAGGTGTCGATCATCGCCGATACCGCGCCGCCATGGATGACGCCGGTCTTGGGATCGCCGATCAACTTTTCGTCATAAGGCATTGAGATGGTGGCCATTCCGTCCCCGATCTCGTCCAGGCTCAGCCCCAATTCCCGAGCATGTGGAATCGCTTCGATGAACTGTCTCGCCAGATTTGCTTTGTCGACCATGCGGAATCGCCCGATTATCAGTGCCGCGCCTATATGGGCCGCCGCACGTTGAAAGGGCAAGCCCGGCGGTTGCAACCCCCAGCCCTTCTCCCTACGCTTGCGTCATTGCCAGTTGAGGGGGCCGGGAGATCAGGGGATGTCGGAATCGCGACTGTCGTTCAAGGAAATGTGCGCAGCGTTCGAGGTCACGCCGCGCACGCTGCGTTATTATGAGTATATCGAACTGCTGCAACCCGACCGCGAAGGTCGGTCCCGTTTCTATGGGCCGCGTGAAACCGCGCGCATGAAACTGATTCTGAGGGGCCGCAGGTTCGGGTTCCAGCTGGAAGACATCCGTCAATGGCTGCTGATCCGCGAGGAACAGGGCGATGCCGCCCAGATGCAGACATTCGTCGACATGGCCGACCGGCAGATGAGGGAGCTTGAAAACCAGCGTGCCCAGCTGGATGAGGCGCTTCTGGAGCTTCAGGATCTCCGCAATGCCACGGCAAGGTCGCTGTCCGACTGACCGGGTTCGGGCGCGGCACCGCGCCCGGTTAGAAATCTCCGTTTTCGACGCCCCCCTGTACGTTTCCAACCTTAGGTAATTTATCGAGTGACGCTGCGTTCCGCTTACGTCAACGTCAGCTTGTGTTGTAACTGGTCCCGACAATCCTCATCTGGCGCTACGACGACACCGAGGAGTTCTGAGAAATGACGGATGACCTGATGACGATCCGCGAGATGTGCGACGCTTTCGACGTGACGCCGCGTACCCTGCGGTTCTACGAATCGAAGGAACTGCTGTTTCCGGTTCGCGAAGGCCAGAAACGCCTGTTCACGCGCCGTGACCGCGCCCGGCTGAAGCTGATCCTGCGCGGCAAGCGCTTTGGCTTCAGCCTCGAGGAAATCCGGCAATTGCTGGAACTCTATGACATGGGCGACCAGCAGCACACGCAGCTTGCCCGCACCTACGACATTGCCCGCGAACGCCTGGCAGACATGGAACGCCAGCGCGACGAGCTGACCGAAGCGATCGACGATCTGCGCGAACAGCTCGAATGGGGCGAAAAGATGATCCGGGCGGCCGCCAACGACAAGAAAGCCGCAGAATAGCAATCCAGCGCATGCAGGCACGCATGCCGCGCTGATGCCCCCCCAACACGGAGACAGACATGCCGCGTTACACAGCCCCCACCAAGGACACCCAGTACATCCTGCATGATGTTCTGAACATCACCGAGGCCGGCATCCCCGGATACGACGAGCTCGAGGCGGATTTCACCGGCGCCGTTCTGGAAGAGGCCGGCAAGATCAGCTCGGACGTACTGGCGCCGCTGAACGCGATCGGCGACAAGCAGGGCTGCGTGCTCGAAAACGGCGTCGTGCGCACCCCCGAGGGGTTCAGCGGCGCGTTCGAGCAGGTCAAGGAAGGCGGCTGGACGGGGCTGGACATGCCCGAGGAATACGGCGGCCAGAACATGCCCTATGTGCTGGGCACCGCGGTGGGCGAAATGTTCTCGGGCGCCAACCAGGCCTTTACCATGTACCAGGGCCTGACCCATGGTGCCGCCTCGGCGATCCTCGCCCATGGCAGCGACGAGCAGAAAAACACCTACCTGCCCAACATGGTCTCGTGCGAATGGACCGGCACCATGAACCTGACCGAACCGCATTGCGGTACCGATCTGGGCCTGATGCGGACCAAGGCCGAGCCGCAGGACGATGGCAGTTACCGGATCTCGGGGCAGAAGATCTTCATCTCGGCCGGCGAACATGACATGGCCGACAACATCGTCCATCTGGTGCTGGCCAAGATCGTGGGCGGCCCCGAGGGCATCAAGGGCGTGTCGCTCTTCATCGTGCCCAAGTTCCTGGTCAACGAGGATGGCAGTCTGGGCGCGCGCAACGGCGTCGCCTGCGGCAATATCGAAGAAAAGATGGGCATCCACGGCAACTCGACCTGCGTGATGAACTATGACGGCGCCGTCGGTTATCTGCTGGGCGA
>CAYGNB010000307.1:0-4081 GCA_964351135.1 uncultured Rhodobacterales bacterium
GCCAGTGCACCCAGGCTCACCGCCCAGACCAGTTGGAGGAAGGTGACCGGCTGGGTCACGGTCAGGGGCGCGGCCTGAATCGCGCGTGTCAGCAGGTAGTGACCCGCAGTGGCGAAACAGGCCACGATGGCCAGACCTCCCAGCGCATGCAGGCTCACCGGTTCCCACACCGCGATGGCAAAGGGCGTCATCGCGACAGTCACCCAGATCGACAGCATCGCCACCACCACCGCCGGGTTCACATCGTCGGCGGCAATCTTGACCAGTATATACGACCCGGCGAACACGAAGGAGGTGATCAGCATCGCCAGATGGCCGGGATCGACCTCGCGAAACCCCGGTCTCAGGATGATCACGACGCCCAGCAGCGCGGCCGCGATAGCGAGAATCCGACGCAGCGCCAATTTCTCATTCAGAAAGAGCGCCGCGCCGATGGTGACGTAAACCGGCGTCAGATAGCCCATCGCCGTAACCTCGGCGAGCGGGATCTGGGTCATGGCAAAGAACCACAGCATCACCCCGGCGGCATGCATCACCCCGCGCAGGCCGAAAAAGGTCCACTGCCGGGCGGACAGCCGCGCGCCCTTCAACGCCGGGATCGCGGGCAACAGGAACACCAGACCCAGAAGATAGCGCAGATAGGCCGCCTGCACTGGATGAACCTCGCTGCCCAGTGCCTTTACCGTCGCCGTCATGACCACAAAGCAGAACCCGGCGGCCAGCATCCAGAGGATACCGGCGAGCGGGCGGTGCGCGATGGTGGCGTTCAGATCGGCCATGGTCCGGTTCAACACCCAAACGGGCGGACGGGCAACCCTTCACATGACAAGTAATTTACCGGCAATCGCCCACATGGTCAGGCCGACCCCTGTGTCCAGGACCTGCCAGGCGCGCGGATGCGCAAATAGCGGCGCCAACAGCCGCGCGCCATAGCCGAGACCGAAGAAGAAGGTGAAGCTCGCCGCCACGGCCCCAAGACCAAATTCAAGGCGGTTGCTGTACTGTGCCGACACCGAACCGATCAGCATCAGCGTATCGAGATAGACATGCGGGTTGAGCCAGGTCAGCGCCAGCACCGTCAGCAGCACCGGCCCCAACGCCGACTGCACATCGTCGGACGCCAGCAACGACGCACCGCCACGCCACGCGCTGCGCAGGTTCAGCGCGCCGTAGACCGCGAGAAACGCCGCGCCGCCGAACCGCATCACCGTTTCGAGCCATGGCACCGCCTCGGCCAGCGCACCGAACCCCGCCACGCCCCCGATGATCAGCAACGCATCCGACAGCGCGCAGGTCAGGCAAACCGCGAATATGTGATCGCGCCGCAATCCCTGACGCAGCACGAATGCGTTCTGCGCGCCGATGGCGAGGATCAGGCTGAAACCGAGTACGAAACCGGGCAGAAAGGCAGAACTCATGGCGGCCTCTGGATAGCGTTCCGGTTTGGCTAGGGTATTGATCATATTTAATCTAGTTAATGATTCTAATCCAAACTAAGATATTCTTATGTCGCTGGACCCTCATCAACTTGCCGCGCTGGAGGCGGTTCTGAGGCTAGGCAGCTTCGATGCGGCCGCAACCGAGCTTGCCGTTACGCCGCCCGCGATTTCTCAGCGCGTCCGCGCGCTGGAGGAACGCGTGGGCACTGTGCTGGTCCGGCGCACCACGCCCTGCATCGCGACGCCCGCAGGCGCGCGTCTGGCCAAACACGCGAGCGATCTGGCGCTGCTTGAAACCCAACTCGCGCGCGATCTGGGTCAGAGCGGCGGTCCGGGCCGGCTGCGCGTGGCCATCAATGCCGACAGTCTCGCCACTTGGTTCGTTCAGGCGATGGCGGCGACAGATGGGGTTCTGTTCGACCTGGTGATCGACGATCAAGATCATTCCGCCGATTGGCTGAAACGCGGTGAAGTCAGCGCCGCCGTGACGGCATCGGGACGTCCGGTCGCGGGGTGCGACGCGTTCCCGCTTGGCGCGCTGCGTTACCTCGCCACCGCCAGCCCGGATTTCGTACAGCGCTGGTTCTCTGCGGGGGTCGATGCCCAAAGCCTTACCGCCGCGCCTTGTCTGAACTTCAACGCCAAGGACGCGTTGCAGCGCACTTGGATGCAGGAGCAAACCGGCAAAGCCCTGTCGCCTCACAGCCACACGCTGCCCTCGACCCATGCGTTCGTCGATGCCGCGCGGGCCGGGCTGGGCTGGGGCATGAACCCCGAACCGCTGTGCCGCCCGCATATTCATAACGGCGCCCTGCGGGAACTGGTGCCGAATGCACCGCTGGATGTGGGGCTGACCTGGCAGGTCAGCCGGATCATGGCCCCGGCGCTGACCCCGGTCACCCGCGCCGTCCGCCGCGCGGCACGCGATGCGCTGATCGCCCCCTGATCCACCCCAAGGTCCTGACGGGTCACCCGGTCGCGGTCCCTGCCCGGCTGAAACATTCCTCCCGGCTTGTTTATGTCCCGAGATTGGCGGCGGACCGTCGGCGCGCCCATGTCTGTAGGGTTCACCCGAACACATTATTGCATTGATCTTGAATTGAGGAATTTGAAAAATGACCAAACGTGAAACCACGCTCGATTTCCCTGCGCTGACGGAAGAGACCACAGCCTCGCTCAGTTGGTCCCGCGACAATCCGGGTGTGCTGATACAGAGCGACTACGTCCCCGGTGCGGCGGCGGAAATCCCGATTTCCCGTGACGAAAGCGACTGGATGACCCGGCGCGCGGATCTTCAGATCTCGGATGTTGCGCTGAATTTCTACACCCCGCACTACCGGCTGGACCCACCGCCGAGCGAAACCACGATCGAGGACCCGCAACTCGACATCTCGGACGCATTGCCCCTGACCGGAACCTTCGCGCTCTGGGGTCCGGCGATGCCCGGCGACAACACGTCGGTCAGCGAACTGCGCGACGTGCTGTTTGCCGGCGAAACCGGCTATCTGCGCGCCACGTTGCGGATGCGGGGCCATACGCCCGCGATCCTGATGGGCGGCCGGGTCGAGGGAGAGGACGGCACCATGTTCGGCACGGTGAAGGACAGTGCGGTTCTGCACCCGCAGATGACGGCGGATATCGCGGTACCGGTGACCATACCGGAGGGAATGAAGGCAGGCTATCTGCCGGTGATTTTCCGCATCGACTGCCTGCTCGGGGACGAACAGGTCACGATCACCCACAAGACACAACTGGGGATCGCAGAACTGGTCGATTTCTCGATCGAGACCGAGATGCAGCGGAAAAAGCAGGCCGCACGGCAGTACCTAAGCCTGACCGCCGACATGCCGCAGGGGTTCCGCGAAACCGTGGACTGCGTCGTCGACGTCGACTGGGACGTGCGCGCGCCGGGCACGGTACGCATCGGCCTACAACTGCAATCCATGTCGGCCAAGATGGTGCTGCCCGCAGGCTATCTGCTGGCCGATGGAGCGCTGCCGGCGAACTACTATATCGCCTTCTCCTTCGGCTCGATTGTGCGTGATATCGGCCGCAAGGTGTTCCAGACCGCAACCGCCGGGATCATGGCCGGGCTCGCGGTCGCAGGGGCGGCGGCGACCAAGGCGGCGCTTGCCGCCGCCGCGCAGGGACTCGGCCCCGCAGTCGGTGTCCCTGTCACACTGCTGCTGTATACGCCGCTGACCGAAGCCTGGTTCGGCAAGGCCGTTGCGACAATTCTCGGCTCGTCGGGCTGGGTGGTGAACGGCGAACTCTTCGATCGGGTTTTCCCGCCCGACAACACCCCGTGATCGTGGCAGTGCGCCGGTTCGTTTGAACGGGCCGGCGCGGACCTGCCTGCCGCTTGCGGCCCCACCTCGCGTTTCGTAAACGGCTTTGAGGGAGGATCAGATGTTCACCAAGGAAAAACTGTCTTACGCGGGCATCCCGCTGCCCGACCGCGCCGACATGAGTGACGGCGACATGCGTATCGCCGCCGCCGGATTCTACGACAAGATGCGCCGCCGCCACACCACCCGCGACTTTACCGACCGGCCGGTCCCGCGCGAGGTGATCGCGGATTGCATCCGCACCGCGGGGTCGGCGCCCTCGGGCGCCAATCACCAACCCTGGCATTTCGTCGC
>CAYGNB010000308.1:0-4080 GCA_964351135.1 uncultured Rhodobacterales bacterium
CCGTTGCGAACTGACCGGAAAAGGCCCGATGACTGGCAACAATGTCAGCCACGCCCACAACAAGACCAGACGCCGGTTCCTGCCGAACCTGAACGATGTGACCCTGCAGAGCGAAGCCCTGGGCCGTGGCGTCAAGCTGCGGATTTCGGCCGCCGCCCTGCGCAGCGTCGATCACCGTGGCGGGCTGGACGCGTTTCTCGCCAAGGCGAAGGACGAAGACCTGTCGCCCAACGCGCTGAAAGTGAAAAAGGAAATCGCAAAGGCCCAGGCCTCGGCCTGATCCTTTCATCGCGATCCGTGACATTCGGCCCCGCCTCGGCGGGGCCGTTTGCGCTTGTGCGGCCCGGTCCCTGAGCCTAGACCTTTGGGCCATGGCGGTGTTTCGCACATATCTCGTTCTGATGCTGGCCGTGGTGCTGGCTCTGACCGGCGTCGGCCTGGCTGCCGCGCGCGGCGGCCCCGATGCGGCGGGCCGGATCGAGATCTGCACCGGCACCGGTCCGGTGATGATCCTCGTGGGCGAAGACGGTCAACCGGTTGCGCCGCGAATCTGCCCGGATCAGGCGTTATCGCTGCTCAACGCCGTTTCGGTCCCGGCTCTGTCGGCTGTTGCCGTCGACGTTCCCCGGCGTATTGCCCGCCCACGGGGCGTGGCGCGGTCGCACCCCCGCGATCTGCCGCCGGCGCTGGCCCGTGCGCCGCCCGCATCGGTCTGACCCTAAACACCGACCAACAGTATCAATACAGATCAAAGGATATGGGCCATGACCCTGAAATCCACGCTTGTCGCGGCAACCGCCGCTGTGATTCTCGCCGTTCCCGCCGTTGCCGCGGACACGATCGCCGTGCACGACGCCTATGCGCGCAGCTCGACCCCGACATCGGCCTCCGGCGCTGCCTTTATGGTGATCGAAAACACTGGCGACGCCGATGACCGGCTGGTGTCCGCCGCGTCGGACGTCGCGGCGCGGGTGGAACTGCACACCCACAAGGAAAACGCCGATGGCGTCATGCAGATGATTGAAGTCGAGGAAGGCTTTGTCATTCCCGCCGGTGGCAAGCACATGCTGCAGCGCGGTGGCGACCATGTGATGTTCATGGGGCTGAAGGCGCCGCTGGAACAAGGCGCGACGGTTCCGGTGACGCTGATCTTCGAAAAGGCAGGCGAGATGTCGATCGAAGTACCAGTGGACCTTGAGCGCGCGCCCGCCAAGATGAGCCACTGATCCGCAGTGACCGGGCGGCCGGGGCGCTAGTCCCGGCCGACCCCTGACAGCAGATCGGCCACCCAGACCGGCACCGTTTCGCTGGCCGGGCCCAGCCGGGTTTCCGCAAAATCCGACGCCACTTCGGACGGCTCAAGGTTGATCTCGACCGTATGGGCACCCGCCGCCCGCGCGTTCTGAACGAACCCCGCCGCAGGCCAGACCTGCCCCGAGGTGCCAATGGCCGCGAACAGGTCGGCCCGCATCAGCGCCTTTTCGATCTGATCCATGTGATAGGGCATTTCACCGAACCAGACGATGTCGGGGCGCGCGCGGCCATAACAGCGCGGGCAGGGCTCGTCGGTCGCCATCTGGTCGGGGGCGTCCCAGCGGTGGCCGCAGGCGGAACACAGCGCGCGGGACAGTTCGCCATGCATGTGGATCACCCGCTCCGCGCCGCCTGCTTCGTGCAGGCCGTCGACGTTCTGGGTGACGATGACCACCTCGCCGGGCCAGTCCCGCTGCAACAGGCCCAGCGCCACATGCGCCGGGTTGGGGCGCGCGGCAGCCGCCTTGGTGCGGCGCGCGTTGTAAAAGCCCTGCACCAGTTCAGGATTACGCGCGAAGCCTTCCGGTGTGGCCACGTCCTCCAGCGGATAGCGGGTCCAGATCCCGCCGGCATCGCGAAACGTGCTGAGCCCGCTTTCGGCGGAAATGCCGGCGCCGGTCAGGATCACGATGGTTCTCATGCCGGTGCTGCCGTCCCGTGGTTGCCGCGGGATTGCGCTGCTCTGGTCTTTCCCATGGAAATGCCCCATTTCTGTCGGCGCGATGCTAACCGGGACCGCGCCGATGACCA
Source organism: uncultured Rhodobacterales bacterium (assembly GCA_964351135.1). Classification (GTDB taxonomy): domain Bacteria; phylum Pseudomonadota; class Alphaproteobacteria; order Rhodobacterales; family Rhodobacteraceae; genus Pukyongiella. Next base: position 2,065 of record CAYGNB010000308.1, read on the forward strand.
ACCGAATCCTTTTTGTCTGCCTCGGCAATATCTGCCGTTCACCCGCCGCCGAAGCGGTGCTGCGGGTGCTGGCGCCGCAGTTCGAGATCGACAGCGCGGGCACGTCGGACTGGCATATCGGCGACCCGCCTTACCAGCCGATGCAGGCCGCTGCCGCCGCGCGCGGGCTGGATCTGTCGACGCTGCGCGCGCGCCAGTTCTCGGCTGCCGATTTCGACCGGTTCGACCTGATCCTGGGCATGGACGGCGACAACGTGGCCAAGATCGAAACGCTGCGCCCGCATGGCCACCCGACGCCGGTGCGGCGGTTCACCGATTATGCGCCCGATCCGGGCGCGACCCATGTGCCAGATCCCTACTATACCCGCGATTTCGACGGAGCGCTGGACCTGATTGAACGCTGTGCCCGGGGACTGGTTGCCGCATTGGACGCGCGCGCGGATTAGCCAAAGGCAAATCAGCGCGCTTGTATCATCCGCCGATCAGCCGCAATTCACCCGCCAGCCAGGGCAGCCGGGCCACCGCCGGGTCGATCATCTGCGCCTGCAGCAGGTTGCGCATGGTACGCGCCACCTCGCGCGGCACCCGGTCGGCCCAGTCGGCGGCGGCATAGAGCGATATGGTCCGCGCGAAAGACCCAAACGGCAGGGGGTGCGCGTCCATGCCATCGTGGAACCGTGCTGCGCGCATGTATCCCAGCGGCGTCGTCACCGTCCAGCCGATCCGGCGGGCGACCATCGCCATCAGCGCCAGATGGCTGCCGATCTCGAACCGGTCCTCGAACGCGACCTTCTGGCGGGACAGGTGGGCCTCGACTTGCCGTGAAATCAGCTGTTCGCGATCATAGCGCAGAAAGGGCAGATCGGCGATGTCGTCCAGCACGCTGTCATCGTTGCGGACCACGCCGGCCGGCGTCACGAGGATGAACGGATCGCGCGCCAGTTCATATTCGGCCACGCCGTCCAACAGTTGGCCGCTGCTGGCGGCAACGGCGATGTTCAACTCGCGCGCCCGCATCGCGGCGCCGATTTCAAGGCTGGGGGCGGTGATCAGGCGGAACCGGCAATTGCTCATGCTGTCGGCCAGCGCCGTGGCCAGACGCGGGGTCAGGTCGTCGTCGAAATCGTCGATCAGCCCGACCGAGAGCGAGGTGAGATCGGACAGATCCATCACCGAAAGCTCGCTCTGCGCCAGCCGCAGTTCGCGCAGTACCTTTTCCGTGCGCGCCAGGAAACTGCGCCCGGCAGGGGTGAGCACCATCGGACGCCGGGAATGATCCACCAGCGTCATCCCCAGCGCGGTTTCGAGATTGCGCAAATGCTGGCTGACCGAGGGCTGGGACATGCCCGTGGCGGCGGCCGTGCGCGCGACAGAGCCGGTCGCGGCCAACGCCTCGAATACTTCCAGCCCTCGCAATGTCACACCCTTGGCCAGCACAGACCACACCCCGCTGTTTTACATTTATTGAAACTGCGGGCGCACGGGGTCAAGCCCGCGGATGCGGGGCCTGCGCCCGGTCAGGTGTGATACGGGCTGTTGCCTAGCGGCAGGTCTGTGCCGCCTGCCGGCCGAACGCCTTGTAGCGTTTCCACAGTACCTCGTCGCTGCGCTTGTCCGACTGGCGCACTTCCTGTGCCATATGCGGATCGGCAAAGAACCTGGAAGCCTTGCGCTGTTCCGACCGGCTCAGGTGCTTGTTGGCAACGCTCTGGATGCAACTGCACATCTGCCGCGTGGCTGCCGCCCGGTCCGACGCCCGGCAGGCCCGTTCGATCACGCCCGCCTGTGCCACGCCCGCCAGCATCATCAGCCCGCCCGCGCAGACTGCGCCCAAAATCTTCTTGTCCATGATCTGCCTGCTCCTCTTGCCTCGTGCCGCCGGTTTTCCGGCTCTACCCATTCCGGCCCTCTTGCGGGGCCATGCCGTTCCGGCTTGACGCGCATCATGCCGCAAACGGGGTTAAGGATCAATTGCCGTGTGCGGTGGTGCCCGTCGGACGTTCATCCGGGCAACAC
>CAYGNB010000309.1:0-4072 GCA_964351135.1 uncultured Rhodobacterales bacterium
GGCCTGATGGCCAAGCCGAACGGCGACATCATCGAAACGCCGATCATCTCGAACTTCAAGGAAGGTCTGACCGTTCTTGAATACTTCAACTCGACCCACGGCGCCCGTAAGGGTCTGTCGGATACGGCGCTGAAGACGGCGAACTCGGGTTACCTGACCCGGCGTCTGGTCGACGTGGCGCAGGATTGCATCGTGCGCGAACAGGATTGCGGCACCGAGCGGGCAATCACGGCAGAAGCGGCTGTGAACGACGGCGAGGTTGTGGCGTCGCTGGCCGAGCGTGTGCTGGGCCGCGTCGCGGCGGACGACATCCTGCGTCCGGGCACCGACGAGGTGATCGTTTCGGCCGGTCAGCTGATCGACGAACGCATGTCCGACGCCATCGACGAGGCCGGCGTGCAGTCGGCACGTATCCGGTCGCCGTTGACCTGTGAGGCCGAGGAGGGCGTCTGCGCGATGTGCTATGGCCGTGACCTGGCCCGTGGCACCATGGTGAACACCGGCGAAGCCGTCGGTATCATCGCCGCACAGTCGATCGGGGAACCGGGCACGCAGCTGACCATGCGGACCTTCCACATCGGCGGTGTTGCGCAAGGTGGGCAACAGTCCTTCCTCGAAGCCAGCCAGCAGGGCGTTGTCGCGTTCGAAAACCCCAACACGCTGGAAAATGCGGCGGGTGAGGTACTGGTGATGGGCCGCAACATGAAGCTCGTCATCCGCGACGAAAACGGCGAGGAACGAGCCAGCCACAAGCTGGGCTACGGGTCGCGCCTGTTCGTCAAGGACGGAGACGAGGTGGCCCGCGGCGACAAGTTGTTCGAATGGGATCCCTACACCCTGCCGATCATCGCCGAGAAGGCCGGGACCGCCAAGTTTGTCGACCTCGTGGGCGGCATCGCCGTGCGCGATGAAACCGACGATGCGACGGGTATGACGCAGAAGATCGTGATCGACTGGCGCGCCGCACCCAAGGGCAACGATCTCAAGCCCGAGATCATCCTGGTGGGCGACGACGGCGAACCGGTGCGCAACGATGCGGGCAATCCCGTTACCTACCCGATGTCGGTGGACGCGATCCTGTCGGTCGAAGATGGCCAGCAACTGCAGGCCGGCGACGTGGTGGCGCGGATCCCGCGCGAGGGTGCCAAGACCAAGGACATCACCGGCGGTCTGCCGCGGGTGGCGGAACTGTTCGAGGCGCGCCGTCCCAAGGACCACGCGATCATCGCGGAAATCGACGGTTATGTGCGGTTCGGGCGCGACTACAAGAACAAGCGCCGCATCAGCATCGAACCCGCCGACGAATCGATGGATCCCGCCGAGTACATGGTACCCAAGGGCAAGCACATCCCGGTGCAGGAAGGCGACTTCGTGCAGAAGGGCGATTACATCATGGACGGCAACCCGGCGCCGCATGACATCCTGTCGATCATGGGGGTCGAGGCGCTCGCCGATTACATGATCGACGAGGTGCAGGATGTCTATCGTCTGCAGGGCGTGAAGATCAACGACAAGCACATCGAGGTGATCGTCCGGCAGATGCTGCAGAAATGGGAGATCCTGGAAAGCGGCGACACCACGCTGCTCAAGGGTGAACATGTCGACAAGCAGGAATTCGACACCGCCAACGAAAAGGCGCTGGGGCAAGGTGGGCGCCCGGCACAGGGCGAACCGATCCTGCTGGGCATCACCAAGGCGTCGCTGCAGACGCGGTCCTTCATCTCGGCGGCGTCCTTCCAGGAAACCACCCGCGTGCTGACCGAAGCCTCGGTTCAGGGCAAGAAGGACAAGCTGGTGGGCCTGAAGGAAAACGTGATCGTCGGCCGCCTGATCCCCGCGGGGACCGGCGGTGCCACCCAGCGGGTGCGCCGGATCGCGCAGGAACGCGACAACGTGGTGATCGAGGCCCGCCGCGAAGAGGCCGAGGCCGCCGCGGCCCTGGCCGCGCCGTCCGAGGATACGATGGGCGATCCCTTTGGCGACACGCTGGTCGAGACACCTGAAAACCGGGATTGATCGAACCCCGATATGATATGAGCCCCGGCGCCCTGTTGCGCCGGGGTTTTTCGTTGGTGCTGCCGGAACATCGCGGCTTCCGTCGTGGCTGGAAATTTATCTCCCTGTCGCGACGGGGCTTCCCTTCCTGCGGCGGCTTGTGTTTGCTGCGCGGGATATCGGGCAGGGGTGGTCATGAAACCCAGAACCAAGATGATCGGGCTGCTGCGCTTCTCGGTGCTGACCCCTACCTATTACTCCGAGCGCTTTGCCACGCTCGAGGAAACCGCCGCGCACCTGTTTTCGCCCGACCGGATGGCGCTGCGGTTCCGCCTGTTCGAAAAGCTCTGCCTGCCATCGCTCGTCCGCCAGTCCGACCCTGATTTCCAGGCGGTGGTCCTGACCGCCGACTCGATGCCCGAGCAATGGCTGGGGCGGCTGCTGGATCTGATCGAGCCGCTGCCGAACATCCATTGCATCGCTGTGGGCACTGGCGTGCATTACAAGCTGCTGCGGCGCGGCTATGATGCGGTGCCGCTGGACGGGGCCAGCCATCGTATCCTGTTCCGGCTCGACGATGACGATGCGCTGGACGGCGATTTCGTTGCCCGCACCAAGCGGCTGGCCAATGGCCTGATGCAACTGCACGGCCCCGACACGCCCTTTGCCATCGCCCATAATCGCGGCTTCTACCTGCGCCGCGACAGGCGTGGCGGTGCGGAGGTGTTCGATGCCTGCGAACGTGCGCCGCTGTCGACCGGCACCGCGCTGGTGGCGCCCGTGGGGTACCCGCATAATCCCTACCGGTTCAACCACCGCAAGCTGGCCCAGCATTTCAACACCTGGTCGGACATCACCACGCCTGCCTTTCTGCGCAGCATCCATGGCGACAACAAATCGAATCCGTCGCAGCAGGGGTTCACCCACAGGATGAAGGACGGCGCCATCGACGCGGCGCTGCAGCGCCATTTCGGCCTGTCCCTGACCGAGGTGAAAGAGATCTGAGCGCATGCAACTGACCGACAATCTGCGCGGAGCTGCGTTGATGATGGCCAGCATGGCTGCGTTCACGATCAACGACACCTGTATCAAGGCAATCGGGGGCGACATGCCGCTGTTTCAGATCCTCACATTGCGTGGACTGGGCGCGGTGTTGCTGATCTATGCGCTGGCCCGGCATCTCGGTGCTCTGCGGGTGCGCTTGCCGCGTCGTGACTGGGTCCTGATCGGGTTGCGCAGCGTCGCCGAGGCGGCCGCGGCTTATTTCTTCCTGACTGCGCTGATCAACATGCCGCTGGCCAATGTCACGGCGGTGCTTCAGATGCTGCCGCTCACCGTGACGCTTGGCGCGGCGCTGGTGTTGGGCGAACGGGTGGGCTGGCGCAGAATGCTGGCGATCCTGATCGGCTTTGGGGGCATGTTGCTGATCGTCCGCCCCGGCCCTGACGGGTTCGATATCCACGCCCTTTATGTGCTGGCGGCAGTGGGGTGTGTTACCGTGCGCGACCTCAGTGTGCGGCGGATGTCGGCGCGGGCACCGTCCATGCTGGTGACGCTGGCCGCGTCGGTTACGGTGCTGGTCTTTGCGGCGGTGCTGTCGCTGACCGAGGACTGGACCCCGGTCAGCGGGCGCAGCGCCGGGTTGTTGGCCGGATCGGTTCTGTTCGTCTTTTTCGGATACCTGTTCAGCGTGCTGGTAATGCGGGCGGGGGATGTGTCTTTCACCGCGCCGTTCCGTTACACGGGGCTGCTTTGTGCGCTGTTGCTGGGGTGGCTGGTCTTCGACCATTGGCCCGACCCGGTGACATTGCTGGGTGCGGCGATTGTTGTGGGATCGGGCCTGTTCGCGTTGTGGCGGGAACGCACGGTGCTCAAGGCCGTGCGTGCCGATGTACGTCTCCGCCCCTAGCGGTCAGCGCGGCAGAGATGCGGCGGCGCGGGCAAGCGTTTCGATCTGCGCCCAGTCCCCGGATTTCACCGCATCGCCCGGCGCGACCCAACTGCCGCCGGCGCAGACCACGTTGGCCAAGCCAAGGTAGTCGGGCGCATTTGCCGGGGTGATGCCGCCGGTGGGGCA
>CAYGNB010000310.1:0-4059 GCA_964351135.1 uncultured Rhodobacterales bacterium
GCGGCCTGCGATTTCGAGCGTTCGCTCTGGGGCGGGGGAACCGGCGCCGGTCCGGCGACGTATGCCTGTCTGATGAACCGTACCGGCCAACAGGCACTGGCTCTCGAACAAAATGCATGGCTGGGCGACTAGGCGATGCGGCGGCGGCGCCGCTGACCGCGCCCTGTGAGGAAATCAACGGCCGCGTCGCGGCGGAAACGGAGGCTGCACAGTGAAACTCGCATCCAGGGCCATCACCACCTCGGAAGGGTTCAGAGCCAATCGGGCCGCCCATCTCGAGGCGTTGGAGACCATCACAACAGCGGCGCAGCAGGCCGCGCTGGGCGGCGGTGACAAGGCGCGCGAACGCCACCTGTCGCGGGGCAAGATGCTGCCGCGCGAACGGGTGGCCAACCTGCTCGACCCGGGTGCGCCGTTTCTGGAAATCGGCGCCACCGCAGCCCACGGCATGTATGACGGCGCCGCCCCCTGCGCGGGCGTGATCGCCGGGATCGGCCGGGTGCAGGGCCAGGAAGTCATGGTGGTCTGCAACGACGCCACCGTGAAGGGCGGCACCTATTACCCGATGACGGTCAAGAAACACCTGCGCGCACAGGAGATCGCCGAAACGAATCGGCTGCCCTGCATCTATCTGGTCGATTCCGGCGGCGCCAACCTGCCCAACCAGGACGAGGTGTTCCCCGACCGCGACCATTTCGGGCGCATTTTCTACAATCAGGCCAACATGTCCGCCAAGGGCATTCCGCAGATCGCCGTGGTGATGGGCTCCTGCACCGCCGGCGGCGCCTATGTCCCGGCAATGTCGGACGTGACCATCATTGTGCGCGAACAGGGAACGATCTTTCTGGCCGGCCCGCCGCTGGTCAAGGCCGCCACCGGCGAGGTGGTCAGCGCCGAGGACCTGGGTGGCGGCGATGTGCATACCCGCCTGTCCGGCGTGGCCGACTACCTGGCCGAGGACGACGCTCACGCCCTGGCGCTGGCGCGGCGCGCGGTGGGGTCGCTGAATATCGGTAAACCGGACACGGTGCAGTGGGAAACCCCCGAGCCGCCCGCCTACGATCCCGACGAAATCCTGGGTGTGGTGCCCGCCGATCTGCGCACGCCCTATGACATCCGCGAAGTGATCGCCCGTGTGGTGGACGGGTCGCGTTTCGACGAATTCAAGCCGCGGTTCGGCGAAACGCTGGTGACGGGCTTTGCCCATCTGCGCGGCTGCCCGATCGGGATCGTCGCCAACAATGGCGTCCTGTTCTCGGAATCCGCCCAGAAGGGCGCGCATTTCATCGAACTGTGCAGCCAGCGCGGCATCCCGCTGGTGTTCCTGCAGAACATCACCGGCTTCATGGTCGGCAAGCGCTACGAAAACGAAGGCATTGCACGCCACGGGGCCAAGATGGTCACCGCCGTTGCCACCACGAACGTGCCCAAGATCACGCTGCTGGTCGGCGGGTCGTTCGGCGCCGGAAATTACGGTATGGCCGGGCGCGCCTATTCGCCCCGGTTCCTGTGGACCTGGCCCAATTCGCGGATCTCGGTGATGGGCGGCGAACAGGCCGCCGGTGTGCTGGCCACGGTGCGGCGCGACGGGATCGAACGGCAGGGCGGCAGCTGGTCGGCCGAGCAAGAGGCCGAATTCAAGCGCCCCACGCTGGAGATGTTCGACCACCAGTCGCACCCGCTCTACGCCTCGGCGCGGCTCTGGGATGACGGTGTGATCGATCCCCGCCGCACCCGTGACGTGCTGGCGTTGTCGCTTTCGGCGGCGCTGAACGCACCCATTGAACCCACCCGTTTCGGCGTATTCCGGATGTGATCCTTTCCTCTTGCCGAAAATATCCCCGGGGGTCCGGGGGCAGGCCGCCCCCGGTTCCGGCAGACAACAAGGGAACAGACCCATGTTTGACACGATCCTGATCGCCAACCGCGGCGAAATCGCCTGCCGGGTGATGGAAACCGCCCAGAAGATCGGCGTGCGTTGCGTCGCGGTTTACTCCGATGCCGATGCCGGTACCAAACATGTGGCGATGGCCGACCGCGCGGTGCATATCGGCGGCCCGGCCCCCGCCGACAGCTATCTGCGCGGCGATGCGATCATCGCGGCGGCAAAGGAAACCGGCGCGCAGGCAATTCACCCCGGCTATGGCTTCCTGTCCGAGAACCCCGATTTCGTCGAGGCGGTCGAGGCCGCGGGCCTTACCTTTATCGGCCCCTCGGCCGACGCGATCCGCAAGATGGGTCTCAAGGACGCCGCCAAGAAACTGATGGAGGCCGCCGGTGTGCCGGTCGTGCCCGGCTATCACGGCGACAATCAGGACCCCGCGCATCTGGCGGCCGAGGCGGGCCGGATCGGTTATCCGGTGCTGATCAAGGCGGTCGCGGGCGGCGGCGGCAAGGGGATGCGGTTGGTCGAGACGGCTGGTGATTTCGCCGCCGCGCTCGACAGCGCGCGCGGCGAGGCGCGGACCGCCTTTGGCAATGACGCGGTGCTGGTCGAGAAATACGTGACCAAGCCCCGTCATATCGAGGTGCAGGTCTTTGGCGACGGCACCCATGCGGTACATCTGTTCGAACGCGACTGTTCCCTGCAGCGCCGCCATCAGAAGGTGATCGAGGAAGCCCCCGCCCCCGGTATGACCGAAGACATGCGTGCCGCGATGGGCGAGGCGGGCGTTCGCGCCGCCGAGGCGATCGGCTACCGGGGCGCGGGCACGGTGGAGTTCATTGTCGATGCATCCGAGGGGCTCCGCGCCGACCGGTTCTGGTTCATGGAAATGAACACCCGGCTGCAGGTGGAACATCCCGTGACCGAGGCGATCACCGGCGTCGATCTGGTCGAATGGCAGCTGCGCGTCGCCTCTGGCGAATCGCTGCCCGCCCGGCAGGAGGATCTGACCATCACCGGTCATGCCTTCGAGGCGCGGCTCTATGCCGAGGATGTGCCCAAGGGCTTCTTGCCCGCGACCGGCACGCTCACGCATCTGGCCTTTCCCGAAGGGTGCCGCGCCGACAGCGGCGTGCGCACCGGCGACACGATCAGCCCGTGGTACGATCCGATGATCTCCAAGGTGATCGTGCACGGATCGACCCGTGCGGTGGCGCTGGCGCGGCTGGACCGGGCGCTGCGCCACACTCAGGTGGCGGGGACGGTGACCAACCTCGCCTTTCTCGGCGCGTTGACCCGGCATGCCGGCTTTGCGGCGGGTGATGTGGATACCGGCCTGATCGGGCGCGACCTGGACGCGCTGACGGCAACGCCAGCTCCCGAACCGCGCCATGCGGTGGCGGCGGCGATGGCCGTGACCGGGCTGGACCGCGAACAGCGCGACATGGGATTTGCGCTCTGGGCGCCGCTGCGGCGGACCACCTCGCTCTCGCGCGACGGCGAGGTGATGGATCTGGTGGTCGAGGTCGAGAACCGCGACCGTCAGCGTTGGGAGGTGGCAGGTGCCGAGGTGATCGCCGAGCGCACCGACGGCACCTGGCTGGTCGGGGGCGAGGTGATGCCCGACGTTTCGGTTGCCCGAGGCGTGGCCACGGTGTTCGACGGGTACGGCCATGCGTTTGATCTGGTGGACCCGCTGGAGCGCGCCGAAACAGCCGTCGGGGGCGGCAACCTGATCGAGGCACCAATGCCCGGCCTGGTCAAATCGGTCCACGCGGAACCCGGACAGGCGGTGGCCGAAGGCGACCGGCTGGCGGTGCTCGAAGCGATGAAGATGGAACATTCGCTGCTGGCCGCCCGCGATGGCGTGATCGCCGAGGTTCTGGTCGAGGCCGGCGCCCAGGTCGAAGCCGGCGCGGCGCTGGTGCGGCTCGAGGACGAAGACGGCTGAACGCGCGGGGCGCGACCGAGGTACACATAAATGGGGGGACTATCGCGATGACGGAACGGGTCGAAATCTTCGAAGTGGGGCCGCGCGACGGGCTTCAGAACGAAAAACGCGAAATCCCGGTGGCCGAAAAGGTGGCGCTGGTCGATTGCCTGAGCCGGGCGGGGTTCTCGCGGATCGAATGTGCGTCGTTCGTCAGCCCCAAATGGGTGCCGCAGATGGCCGG
>CAYGNB010000311.1:0-4056 GCA_964351135.1 uncultured Rhodobacterales bacterium
TGGCGGAGACGAAGTCCGCCACCAGGAGCCTGCAACTCAATGTAGGTTTCTTCGTAAGGCCTTATAAATTTTGTATTTCATGCACTTCGTCGAATGTGAGTGTTGCAAAAAGCTACGTTCTAGTGCAACTGATAGATCGTGTTTTGGTGGCAAGGATGGTGGCATAAAGATGCCGAAACAGGCAAAGGAAATGAAGGCGCTCCAGGTCAAGAACCTTTCCTCGCCAGGACGCCATGCTGTTGGTGGAGTCAATGGCCTTTATTTGAACATCACAGAGACCGGTGCTCGGTCATGGATATTGCGTGCCACAGTGGGTCTCAAGCGCCGCCACATCGGCCTCGGTTCATATCCGGAAGTATCTCTTGCCCAAGCGCGCGATCTTGCTTTGGAGATGCGCCGGAAGATAAACGTTGGCATCGACCCCGTTGAAGAGCGTCAGACGGAACGCGCCGCTCTTGTTGCAGCGAATAAACACCAGACCACGTTCCAAGAGGCTTTCAGCCGCTTCTTCGAGGAAAAGATCGAGGGGGAACTCCAGAACGCGAAGCACCGCAAACAGTGGCAATCGACGCTAAGAAGATATGCTTTTCCTGTGCTCGGTGAGAAGGCAGTCCCGGAAATTGCCGTCGACGATGTGCTAGCGGTCCTACGCCCGATCTGGATCACTAAGAATGAAACGGCGTCCAGAGTTCGCCAGCGTATCGAGGCTGTGCTCGACTGGTCAAAAGTGATGGGGCTTCGGGACGGAGAAAACCCGGCACGGTGGAAAGGCAATCTACAGCAACTTTTGCCGTCACCGAACAAGGTGCAGAAGGAAAACCGCTATCCGGCTATCGCACTCGACGAGATCGCAAGCTGGTTTCGATTGTTGCGCGGGCGAGACGGCATCGCCGCACGTGCGCTCGAGTTTCTGACCCTGACCGCCGCTCGCTCTGGTGAGGTGCGCGGCGCCCAGTGGGATGAGGTTGACCTTCAAAGCGGGATCTGGACGGTCCCGGCAGACCGCATGAAGGCGGGCCGTGAACATCGAGTGCCGCTCTCGCGGGCGGCCGTGGACCTACTTTCCGGTACCCCGAAAATGTTGGACTGCCCCTACATATTTCCTTCCCCAAAGAATGGCCCAATGTCAGACATGACGATTTCGGCTGTGATGCGAAGAATCCAGGCCGCAGAAGAGAAAGAGGGCCGACCCGGTTTCCTCGACCCACGCTCACGTCGTCCGGCCGTGCCCCACGGCCTGCGGTCCAGCTTCCGCGATTGGGCGGCAGAGCGGACCGCCTACCCAAGAGAAATGGCTGAGATGGCGCTGGCACATAATGTCGGCAGTGAAGTCGAAAGAGCCTACAGGCGAGGCGACATGGTTGAGAAGAGACGCGAGATGATGGAGGATTGGGCGTGCTTCACTCTCGGGATGAAAGGAAAATGATAACACTGCCCCGGCCCTGATACAGAACCCTTTGCCCGCCAACGAACCGCCCGGTCGCGTCCCAGAGGCCATCGACGGTGCGTTCGGCGTCCTTGCGGAGCAGCGCCTTGAGCTTGGCGAAGGCCATTTCGATGAGGTTGAACTCCGGACTGTCGGGCGGCAGGAACAGAAGCCGCGCTCCGCTGCCTCCATCATCTCTCGCACCGATACCCGTTTATGGCTGGAGACGTTGTCCATGATCACCATGTCGCCAGGGCGCCGCAGGCCTCGAAAACGACAAGGCAGGATGGATGTACAGCCATGAATCGCCTGAATTTCTCGCGCATCAACTTCTTGCGAAACGTCACATGGCCCGTCTTCGTTGACCCGTGGAGTTGAAAAACACGCTTTGCCAAGTCCACCCCGATCATCGTATCCTTCATGTTGCGTTCATCTCCACTATGTGGCTGTCATTTGTGGACGTATATGGACCCCGTCTTATTGCATCGGTCTGGTTTGGTCTGGTGTGGCGATCACGATTGCTCACGTACATCCGGCTTCTCTGAGCGGCCCTATACATCGTCGCCGTGAGCCCCGACGGATTGGCGCTCGGGCAGCGTCCCACCGGGTGGTTTAATAGTCCGCGCGCGGAGCCCCCGGCGTAACGCAGCGCGCGGCCGGTGGTGACGCTGGCGGCCACCGTCGATCTTCGGCAAAGGTTTGGGTTGCGAGACTCGAAACCAAAAACGGAGATGACGATGACCGATGAGAGAATGGCACTGCTTGAGCTGGTTGAACAGCAGGCCGATGGCGATCTTGTGCGCGAGATGCTTGCCTTTGCGGCGGACCGGATCATGGAGGCGGAGGTCGAGGTGTGGACCGGCGCTGCCAAGGGTGCGCGCTCACCGCTACGGGAAGTTCAGCGAAACGGTTACCGCGACCGGGACTGGGACACACGTGCGGGACGGATCGCGCTGGAGATCCCGAGACTGCGCAAGGGCAGCTTTCTGCCGAGCTTCCTTGAGCCGCGGCGCACCGCCGAGAAGGCTCTCGTGGCGCTCGACCATTGTTCTTGAACCAATGGCGAACAAGGTCTCGCTCCAGGAGGCCTACGTCCATGGTGTCTCGACGCGCTCTGTAGACGATCTCGTGAAGGCCATGGGCGCAGGCGGGATGTCGAAGAGCCAGGTCAGCCGCCTGTGCGCCGAGATCGACGAACGGGTGAACGCCTTCTTGCACCGACCGCTGGAGGGCGCCTGGTCCTACCTCTGGCTCGACGCGACCTACGTGAAGGTGCGAGAGGGCGGCCGCATCATCAGCCGTGCCGTTATAGTGGCGGTCGCGGTCAATGAGGACGGCAAGCGCGAGGTTCTGGGCGTCGCTACCGGCCCGTCCGAGGTCGAGACGTTCTGGACCGACTTCCTGCGCTCCCTGGCCGATCGCGGCCTGCGCGGCGTGAAGCTGGTCATCGCCGATGATCACAAGGGGCTGCGCACCGCCGCGCGGCGGGTCTTCAACGGTGAGCTATGTCGCGCCATTGGTCCGAGCGACAATGGCGAACCATCAGCGGTGCCGGGTTCACTTGATGCGCAACGCTCTGGCCCACGCTCCGGCAAAGCAGCGCACTGCGGTGTCGGCGATGCTCAAGACGATCTTCGCCCAGGAAAGCAAGGCTGAGGCCGAAGCACAGTGGGACATCGTCGCCGAGGCGCTGCGCGAAAAGCAGGACAAGCTCGGCACCTTCAAGGACGCCTCGCGCGACGACGTACTCCCCTACATGAGCTTCCCACGCGAGCACTGGATCCAGATCGCCTCGACCAACCCGCTGGAGAGGGTGAACCGCGAGATCAAGCGGCGCACAGATGTGGTAGTCCTCTTTCCCAACGATGACGCCATCATCCGGCTTGTCGGGGCGATCATGCTCGAGACCAATGACGAATGGATCGTGGCGCGCAGATACATGAGCCTTGAAACCCTTGCGTGCGTGAACGACAATCCCAACGTCAGGTTGCCCGCTGTGGCGTCCTGATCAGAACCCGGGCCTGTCCGAAGGTCGGCGCTCTTACACCATCCCCTGGGGCACTATCGCGAGTTTCGTCTGGAAAGCGCAATCGTCTCTGCCTTGGAGGTTGTGGAGATGAGCAGCGAAGACGCGAAGCGGCTGCGCGAGGACTGGCAAAAATGGATCGACAGCGACGAGCGCGATCAGGACATGCGATCGATCGAGCTTCGTATCGCTCAAACAGAGGATCGTCTGGAGCGCCTGACCGATCCTGATCGACGGTGCGATTACGCGCTACGAACACCTGGCGCGCAAGCGCTCCTGACCCTGGAGCTGGCTGCCCTCGGGGAGGACCGCGACAACGCCACGAAATTCCACCTCACTGAGGCGGAAATGGAAAACTTCCTCGAACTCATGAAAAACCTTGCAGAGCTTCATGTTTCGGCGACCGAGGACGAAAAATGGTGGATGGTCGAGAATTGCTTCTCGAACCGCAGCACCGCCGCGTCCTGGGCCTTGTGATAGCTCCGACGCGGCTTCGCGCTCCTGTTCAGCCGATCGTGCAGGTTCGAGCGGGACACGCCCGGAGTCTCGGCAACGGTCTTCATGGCAAATCGTCCCGTTTGAGCGACTGCGCAAGCAAGGTCGG
>CAYGNB010000312.1:0-4042 GCA_964351135.1 uncultured Rhodobacterales bacterium
GACGTGAGCGATTTTGCCGCGATCAAGCTGCTGAAATTCGGCGCCGCCTGAGGGCGCCGGATGCGGGGCCGGTAAACGGTCCCGTGGCGGGCGTGCGTTTCCGAGATGGGACTCCATGTTGTCTAGCTGCTCCCCTCCGTCCGAGCGACGTGGAGCGGCGCGCGCCCGCCGACACCAGGAACGACCAAGGCCCGGAGGGGGCGCAGAATGCGGAGTGACAGGATGATGTTGATCGAGGAGACCACCATACCGGATGCAGCCCTGCCGGTGGCCCAGTTCAAGGCGCATTTGCGGTTGGGCACCGGGTTCGGTGAAGACGGGCTGCAGGACGATGTGCTGAAGGGGTTTCTGCGGGCGGCGATCGCTGCGGTCGAGGCTCGCACCGGCAAGGTGCTGATCGAGCGCGCTTTTGGCTGGACCCTGAACCGCTGGCGTGACGCGGCGGGTCAGAAGCTGCCGGTAAATCCGGTACAGGCCGTGACCGCCATGACGCTCGTGGATGCGGGGGGGACCGAAACGCCGGTTGTCCCGGCCACCTTTCGGCTGGAACGGGATGCGGAATGCCCGTTGCTGCGGCCCGTTTCGGGTCGTCTGCCGTCGATCCCGTCGGGTGGATCGGTGCGCGTCGGCCTGCTGGCGGGCATGGCGTCCGATTGGGGCGGGCTACCTGCTGATTTGGGGCAGGCGGTGCTGCTGCTGGCGGCACATTACTATGAATATCGCCACGAGACCGCGTTGGGGTATGGCTGCATGCCGTTCGGTGTGACCAGCCTGATCCAGCGCTATCGTCCACTGCGGCTGAGTGTCGGGGTGCTGCAATGACGGCGCCGCGGCTGAATCGGCAACTGGTGCTTGAGGCGCCGATGAGCCAGCCCGATGGTGCGGGTGGGTTTACCCGCGACTGGGTGGCGCTGGGTACGCTTTGGGCGGAGCTCAAGGCGCGTACCGGGCGCGAGCGGGTGGCGGGTGAGGGGACGGTATCCGAGGTCGGATATCGCATTACGGTTCGGGCGGCCCCGGTGGGGTCGTTGGCCCGGCCGCAACCCGATCAGCGGTTCCGCCTTGGTGCGCGGCTGTTCACGATCCGGGCGGTAGCCGAGGCGGGCGCGGCTGGCCGTTACCTGACCTGTTTCGCGGATGAGGAGGTGGCGGCATGAGCTATGGCATGTCCGCATCCCTGCAGAGGGCTGTCTACCAGCGGTTGCTGGGAGATACCGCATTGCAGCAGTTGATCGGAACGGCGGTGTTCGATGCGTTGCCGTCAGGGGATCTGCCGCCGACCTATGTGAGCCTCGGCCCCGAAGAGGTGCGCGATGCATCGGATGCGAGCGGGGCGGCGGCCACGCATCGGTTCGCGGTTTCCGTTGTGTCCACCGAAGCGGGTTTTGGCCGCGCCAAGGGTATCGCTGCGGCAATCACCGACGCGCTTGCGGCCGGTGACCTGGAACTGGGCCGGGGACGGCTCGCGGGCCTTTGGTTCGAGCGGGCCAGCGCACGGCGCAGTGGCCGGGCGGGGCAGGTGCGGCGGATCGATCTTCGGTTCCGCGCGCATGTGGAAGACGACTGACAACGATATTCAGGAGAAACGCTATGGGTGCCCAAAACGGCAAGGACCTGTTGGTGAAAGTGGACATGACCAGCGATGGTCAGTTCCAGACGATCGCGGGGCTGCGCGCCACGCGGGTGAGCTTCAACGCCGAAAGCGTGGACGTGACGACCCTGGACAGCCAGGGCGGCTGGCGCGAGCTGCTGGGTGGCGCGGGCGTGCGGTCGGCCTCGATCTCGGGGTCGGGCGTGTTCCGCGATGCGGATACCGATGAACGTGCGCGGCAGTTGTTCTTTGACGGGGAAACGCCGGATTTTCAGGTGATCATCCCCGATTTCGGGATCGTCGAGGGACCGTTCCAGGTCACGTCGATCGAATATGCCGGCAGCCACAATGGCGAAGCGACCTATGAGATGTC
This sequence comes from uncultured Rhodobacterales bacterium, assembly GCA_964351135.1. GTDB lineage: Bacteria > Pseudomonadota > Alphaproteobacteria > Rhodobacterales > Rhodobacteraceae > Pukyongiella. The sequence continues at coordinate 1,965 of CAYGNB010000312.1, forward strand.
GATGGCGAGCGCGGGCGCGCTGAGCTTCACGGCGCTTTGAGCCATGGCCAATCCGTGGAGGGGCGAGGTTGCGCTGGTTATCGACGGCAACCGGCGGGTGCTGAAGCTGACATTGGGCGCGTTGGCCGAACTGGAACAGGATCTGGCGGCGGGCACGCTGGTCGATCTGGTGCAACGTTTCGAGGGTGGGCGGTTTTCGAGCGGTGACGTGCTGGCACTGGTGGTCGCGGGGTTGCGCGGCGGCGGGCATGACATCGCGCGCGGCGATCTGTTGAGTGCGGAAATCGAGGGCGGCCCTATGGCGGCGGCACGGGCGGCGGCGGAGTTGCTGGCGCGTGCCTTCATGCTGCCCGGCGAGGCATGAACGGGTTCGACTGGCCCGCGCTGATGCGGGCCGGGATGCACGGGCTGCGACTGACGCCCGAGGCGTTCTGGTCGCTGACGCCCGCGGAGTTGCGGCTGATGCTGGGGCAGGCGGCAGGGCTGGCGCCGATGAACCGTGACGGGCTGGAGGCGCTGATTGCGGCCTATCCCGATCTCAAGGAAGGAGTGCACGATGCGTGATGGCGAGGAAATGTCCGAGCTGGAGGATCGCGCCGAAGCGTTGGGCGACAGTCTGGGTGCGGCGGCTGGTATGGCGGCGGGTTTCGATGCCGAACTGCGGCGGATCGGCGAAGCGTTTGCCGGCACCGGTCGCGATGTCGCAACGCTCGAACGCGGTCTGTCGAAAGGGTTGCGGCGCGCTTTTGATGGTGTCGCGTTCGACGGGATGAAGTTGTCGGACGCGCTGGAGACTGTGGCGCGGTCGATGATCCAGACCACGTATTCGGCGGCGGTCAAACCGGTGGCGAACCATTTGGGCGGGATGCTGGCGCAGGGCGTGAATGGCATCGTGTCCGGGCTGTTGCCCTTTGCCGATGGCGGCAGCTTTTCGCAGGGTCGGGTGATGCCATTTGCGAATGGCGGTGTCATCAGCGGGCCGGTGGCCTTCCCAATGCGCGGGGGCATGGGCCTGATGGGCGAAGCTGGCCCGGAAGCGATCATGCCATTGGCGCGCGGCGCCGATGGCCGGCTCGGTGTGCGCAGCCAGGGCGGCGGGCAGCCTGTTCAGGTGGTGATGAACATCTCGACGCCTGATGCCGAGGGTTTCCGGCGCAGCCAGGGGCAGATTGCGGCGCAGATGAGCCGCGCATTGGGTCGGGGTAACCGGAACCGCTGAACAGAATAGAGGAGAGGGGACATGAGTTTTCACGAGGTGAGATTCCCGGCCAGCCTGAGTTTCGGATCCATCGGGGGGCCGGAGCGGCGCACCGATGTCGTGACGCTGGCCAATGGGTTCGAGGAGCGTAACACGCCCTGGGCGCATTCGCGGCGGCGCTACGACGCGGGCGTGGGGATGCGATCGCTGGACGATGTGGAAACCCTGATCGCCTTCTTCGAGGCGCGGCAGGGGCAGATGTACGGATTCCGCTGGAAAGACTGGTCCGACTACAAATCGGGCAAGGCATCGGCCGAGGTGGATTTCCGGGATCAGGTGATCGCGGTGGCCGACGGAAAGACGACGACCTTTGCCCTGACCAAGGTCTATCGTTCCGGTGGCGTCAGCTATGATCGTCCGATTGTCAAACCGGTGGCGGGTACCGTGCGCGTCGGCGTCGAGCAGGACGAGATGCGCGAGGGCGTCGAATACGACGTGGACCTGACCAAAGGATTGATCACTTTCACCCATCCGCCCGCGGTGACAATGCAGATCACGGCCGGGTTCGAGTTCGATGTGCCGGTACGGTTCGATACGGACCGCATCCAGACCAGCGTCGCCAGTTTTCAGGCTGGCGATGTGCCTAACGTGCCTGTGGTAGAGGTGCGGGTCTGATGGCGGGATTGAACGAGGATCTGAAGGCGCATCTGCAGTCCGGCCTGACGACGGTTTGCCGCTGCTGGGCTGTTATCAGAACGGATGGCGTGACGTTTGGGTTCACCGATCACGACCGTGATCTGAAATTTGCGGGAATGACGTTCAAAGCGGATAGCGGCCTGACGGCGATGGCTCTGCAGCAGGGGACGGGGCTCGCGGTCGA
>CAYGNB010000313.1:0-1294 GCA_964351135.1 uncultured Rhodobacterales bacterium
GGCACCTTTGCCGCGCCGGTGCTGGCGGTCCCGAATTTCGGTTACAACTCTGCCGCGGGCGGCTGGCGCGTCAATCTGCACCCGCGTTTCCTCGCGGATGTGACAGGCGACGGCACCGCCGATATCGTGGGCTTTGGCAATGCCGGGGTCTATCTGAGCCGCAACAACGGCAACGGCACCTTTGGCACCGTCGAACGCGTGGTGGACAATTTCGGCCATGACGCGGTGGCAGGTGGCTGGCGGGTCGAGATGCATCCCCGGATGCTCGCGGATACCAACGGTGACGGGCGCGCGGATATCGTAGGTTTCGGCAATGCCGGGGTCTATGTGAGCCTCTTCCAGTGACCCCGGGAACGGGCGCCATGTGATGCGGCAAAATGCGTTGACCGGGTTCCTCGCGGTTTTCCTGGCCGATCTGCTGGTCAGAACAGCCTACATGTCCGGCAAATCGCCAGTACTGCCGGTGCTGGCGGATCGGCTGGGCGCAGGCGAGGTGCTGCTCGGCGCGATTGTGTCGGTCTCGGTGCTGACGGGTGTTCTTCTCAAACCGCTGTTCGGATTCCTGTCGGATCGCGGCGGCCGGCGAGCCTGGCTGCTGGCAGGCACGATGCTGTTCGCGGTCACCCCGGTTCTGTACCTCTGGGTCGAAACCAGCAGCGGGCTGGTCGCGTTGCGCCTGTTCCACGGGCTGGCCACAGCGATCTACGGCCCGGTGACACTGGCCTATATCGCCGAACTGGGCGCCGCGCCCCGCGCCGAACGCTTTGGCTGGTTCGGACTTGCCCGCACCGGGGGCTACATTCTGGGGCCACTGATCGGGGGGGCGCTGCTGCAGGTGATGGAGCCGGCGCAGGTATTTGCCGCCACCGGGTTGATCGCGGCACTTGCCTTTGCCCCGCTGGCCCTGATGCCGGAAACCCCGAACACGGTCCGCGTTTCGGCGCAAACCGGCGACCGGATGACGCTGGCGGCGGCCTTGCGCGCGGCTGCCCGAAACCGCCCGCTGGCTGGTTTTGCCGTGGTCGAGATGTCGGCGCAGATCGGTGTCTACGCGGTCAAGACCTTCCTGCCGCTGATGATCCTTGCCGCCGGTGGCACGCCCTTTGCCGCCGGACTGTTCCTGTCGCTGCAAGAGAGCGCCAATGCGCTGACCCGCCCGCTGGCCGGACGTCTGGCGGACCGCAGCGGACGACCCGTCGCCGTTGCCTGTGCCGGGCTGGCGATCATGGCGCTGGCGCTGGCACTGCTGCCCGGCGCGGTTGCCGCAGGGACCGCGCTGCCGCTGGTGGCGCTG
>CAYGNB010000313.1:1394-4038 GCA_964351135.1 uncultured Rhodobacterales bacterium
GCCTCGACCGCCTGCCAGCCGCGCGGCGCGGCACCGGCCGCCTCGGCCGAGGCAACCGCACGCTCCAGCGGATCGGCATCACGCAGCGCCCCGAAATCGTAACCGGTTTCGATTTCCAGATCGCGAATCCGCACCTGGAAGGTCTTGTACTCTCCAAACGCAAACCCTTCGGCGGCCTCGTTGCGCCCCTCGCGCAGGGCCAGTTTCTGAACCAGATGCCCCTGGGACAGCACATAGGCCGTCGCGTGCAGCCGCAGGATGCCGCCTTCGTCATCCGCCTCGGTCAGCATCGAGACGACCTTGAAATACTCCATCGGAATCCGGGCGCCGGTATCGCCCAGATCCGGATCGCGCAGCCCGAAGATCGGCCCGGTGAACACATTGGCGCGGAACCCATGGGTCCGCACGCTTTCGAGGATGTGGTTTTCGAGCCCCAGCCAGGTCCGCGGGTTTCGGTTCAGCCCCGCGTGCTGGGGGCTGGCGACGGGGTAATGATAGCTGTCGATATTGGACAGTTCCGCCTCGTCCCGGCTGTCACCCCAGTTGGTGGCGGCCCGGCGCACCATATGCCCCCGGTCGATCGCAGGATCGCCATAGTCCGTGCGGCCAAGCTGCGCCTCTGCCGGAATACGCAGATCCTTCCACCAGCGGCTGTTCCTGCGTTTCACCGGGATCGTCTTTTCGCCGTCGATATTGAGCGCGGCGATCACCGGACTTTTCCGCGTCAGGCTGTAGAGGATGCTGAAATGCGTATACCGCAGTTCGTGCGGCCGATCAGTCGTGGCGTCGCTCGGTCTAGCCAGATCGAAGGCATCGGGGATCTTGGGCAGTGGCACGTCGACGACCCGCAGAAACTGCGATTCATATCCTGTGCGCCCCTCGAAATGGTCGGCGTCATGGTTGCCATCGCTGCTCTCGGCGGCATCGCCCGACGCTGGCGTGGCAACCGGATGCAGATCGCCCGCCGCGCCATCGTCCAACAGCGCCCTGAGCGTGGAAACCCGCACAGCCGAATTCTTGACCCCGTATTCACCCGAGAAATGCAGCCCGACCGCCGTGCCGCTTTCGAGGCTGATCACGGGCGAGCCGGAATTGCCGCCCAGCGTGGTACAGTCATGGGCCAGCCGCGTTGCGCCCGGCTGCACCATGAGCCTGCCCGGCGCGAACCGTTTCACGTCATAGAGGCCGCGAAAGTAACGATCCATCTCGGTTGGGTCGTTGCGGAACGGGTCGGACGCCGGATAGCCCACGACCGCCACCAGTTCGTCGTCCCCGCCATCCGCTGCCGCCAGCGGCAGGGGCGCCACCGTCAGACCGGCGCGCGAGATCCGCGCGAGCGCCACATCCGCCGCGGTATCCTCGGCGAGATAGGTGAAGGTCTCGATCTCGGCCACGCGGGCGGGGTCCGGCTGACCGCCGGCCTCTTCCACGAAATCGATCCGCGCCTGATAGGGCAGATTGCCGGGACCGAACTGGAACACGCCATCCCCGCGCGCGGTGCGCCGCGCCACCAGCTTGGCCACATGGCGGTTGGTCACGATCAGCCAATGCTGTGGCCCGTCCTCGGCGATCACCCAGCCTGTCCCGCCCCAATCCATGTCGTGATTGGTGAACTCGATCCGCCCGACCGAGGGCAACAGATGTTCGACGTCGGTGACCAGAACATCGGTACCGGCGGGGAACGGCCCGTTCAGGCTGGTCTTGCCCTGCACGTTGCCGTTCTGGACCAGCAATGGCGGGCGGTTGGTCGCCCGCACGATGGCTTCGAGCATCGGCACCGGTGTCCCGGCTGATTCCAGGGCGTGAACGGGGGTGTTCAGAACCTCGCGCGCCCGATCGGCCGAGATACCCATTTCCTCCAGCACCGGCGACTGCGCATCGATCGCCGATTTCGCCGTGTCGAACTGCCCGGCGTTCATCATCGTCTCAAGCCGGCCCAGCGTCTCGTTATGTCCATTCGTCATCGTCAATCTCCTTTGTCTCAATCCGATTTCGTATCCGGCAGCGCGTCGTCGGGGGCGACACCGGACGCGGCCAGAACCGCCAGCGGCGCAGCGAACACCGACGCAAGCCCCGCATCCTGCAGGGCCGCCAGCGCCGCCTTGTGCCCACCTTCGATCCCGGTTGCCTTGGTATAGCGCCGCAGGTAGCGCCGTCGCAGCCCCCGGCTGCCGTCACCCATCGGCCAGGCGTGCAAGGCCGAGCGGGCCGCCGCCACGGGATCGGCCCGCGCCGCCAGACTGTCCGCCAATGCAAGAGCCCCCGCATCGGCACCCGCTATCTCACCCCGCCAACCCTCCGGCGGGGTTTCCCCATAGGTCCAAACACCGTTTACCGTGCGCCGCCACCGTTCGGCCGCGTGGGCCAGCGCGGTCAGGTCGTCGACCGGGTGACACACCGCCACGCCCGAAATCCACTCAGCCCCGAGACTGCCTGCCTGAAGCGCGACAACCACATCTTCGGCCATTGGGGCAGGCTTGACCGCGATGCCGGGAACAGCGCCGAACAGGTCCATCACGTCGGGCAACCTGTCACGAATACTCAGCAAACAGCGCGGCAGGACATGCGCCTGCCCTGCGATCCGTTGCTGGTTCACAAGCTCCAGCGCCCGCAATGCGCAGGGGTTGAGCGGCGCGACGGCGCG
>CAYGNB010000314.1:0-4024 GCA_964351135.1 uncultured Rhodobacterales bacterium
CTGATATTGTGCACGCGCGGCCCGGCGGGATTTTCCGTAACCGAGGACGGCAGGCGCGTTCTCGACGCTCTGGACCAGTTGCTGGCAGCGGTGTCGCAATTCCGCACCGAGGTGAACGCGATCAAGCAGAAGCTCGCCGGAACGATCCGGATTTCGCTGTTCGACCTGTGCGCGTCCAACCCCGAATCCCACGTGGCCCGTGTGATCCGCATTTTCAACGAAGCCGCCCCCGAGGTTCAGGTCGAGCTGTCGATGGAACCGCCCAACGTGATCGAATCGCTCGTGATCGGCGGGCATATCGACGTCGGGGTCATTGCCGAACACCGGCCTTCGGCCAGCCTGACCTATATGCCGATCTATGGCGAGGACATGTATCTCTACTGCGGCCACGAACATCGGTTCTTTGGCCTGCATGGCGGCGATCTCGATCTCGATGGCGTGCGGTCCGCCAACTACGCCGGGCTGAGCGTCAATTCACCCAACCTGCATGTCGGCCAGCAACTCAAGCTGCGGCGGTCGGCAACGGTTCAGAGCGAACACGCGCTGACGCTGCTCATCCTCTCGGGCCGCTATATCGGTTTCCTGCCCGATCACCTGGCCCGCCCCTTCGTGGAACAGGGCATGATGCAGGCAGTCCTGCCAGAGCAGATCAACTATCGGTCCACGTTTGCAGCCATCACCCGCAAGACGCCGGCGCCGAACCGGATCACAAGACTGTTCCTCGACACGCTGGTGCAGGAACATTCCGGATAAATCCCGTTCAGGGGCGGAACTATCCGCTCAGACAGCCGCCGCTTGCCGGTCGCGCAGCGCCTCGGCCGCCTGCCGCACGATATCCGCGATGCGCAGATACTGGTGGGCCAGCGGGCTCGTCTTGCGCCAGATCATGCCGACGGTCCGCGACGGCTCGGGATTGTTGAACCGGGTAACCGAAACCGAGGCGGAGCGGGTTTCGACCGGGATCGCCATTTCCGGGATCAGCGTGACACCGATCCCGGCGCCGACCATCTGCACCAAAGTGGACAGGGTGGTGCCATCGAGCGTTTCGCGGGCCTGATTCGACTGGATGTCACAGAAGGCGAGCGCCTGATCGCGGAAACAATGCCCTTCCTCCAGCAACAGCAGCCGCATTTCCCGCAGCATGTCCCGGTCCAGAACGGGTTTGCCCCGGTCCGCCTCGGGGCGGACCAGAACGAACGCCTCGTCGAACAGTGCAACCTCGGTCAGCGTCGGGTCCGAGATGGGCAGCGCGACAATCGCGGTGTCGATCCGGCCTTCGGCCAGTTCTTTCAGCAGGTTCGTCGTCATCGTTTCGCGGACACGCACATCGACACCCGAAAACGTGCCCGAGAGTCGTTCCACGATGGCGGGCAGCAGATAGGGCGCGATGGTCGGAATGATGCCGATGCGCAATTGCCCGATCCACTGGTCGTGCGCGGCACGGGCCAGATCACCCAGTTCGTCGACCGCCCTCAGGATCTCTCGTGACCGGGCCAGAAATTCGCGGCCCAGCGTCGTCAGCCCGACCTGACGGGGTGTCCTTTCGAACAAGGCGCTGCCCAGCGCCTCCTCGAGTTCCCTGATCTGCACCGACAGCGCCGGTTGCGATACGGCACAGGCCTCGGCGGCGCGTCCGAAATGGCCGTGCCGGGCCAGAGCGTCGAAGTAGCGGAGCTGTCTCAGCGTGATGTTTGCCATAATGTAAAATTATCATCAGGATTGGATAATGCAATTTCCCCTTATTGTTTTGGTGCGCTAATCTCGGCTCAGGAAGTCGGATTGCTGTCCGATCTTCGATCCGAGCAATCGCCAGGTCTCAACGGGAGTAAAATCATGGACGGAAACATCACGGGGAAATGCCCCGTCGCGCATGGCGCCACCAGCGTGGGCATGCGATCAAACGAAGATTGGTGGCCGAACCAGCTCAATCTTCGCATCCTGCATCAGAATTCGGCCAAGTCCGACCCGATGGGCGCGGACTTCAACTACGCCGAAGAGTTCAGGAAACTCGATCTCGATGCGATCAAGAAGGATCTCACCGCGCTGATGACCGACAGCCAGGACTGGTGGCCGGCGGATTACGGCCATTATGGCGGTCTGTTCATCCGCATGGCGTGGCACAGCGCCGGGACCTATCGCGTGAGCGACGGCCGTGGTGGCGCCGGCACCGGGCAGCAACGATTCGCGCCGCTGAACTCGTGGCCGGACAACGGCAACCTCGACAAGGCCCGCCGCCTGCTGTGGCCGATCAAGCAGAAATACGGCGACAGCATTTCCTGGGCCGACCTGATGATTCTGGCCGGCAACGTCGCCATCGAATCGATGGGCGGCCCGACGCTGGGCTTTGCGGGCGGTCGTGCCGACGTCTGGGAACCCGAGGAAGACACCTATTGGGGATCGGAAACCGAGTGGCTGGCCACGTCGGACCAGGCCGACAGCCGCTACTCGGGCGATCGCGATCTGGAAAACCCGCTGGCCGCCGTGCAGATGGGCCTGATCTACGTCAACCCCGAGGGTCCGGACGGTCAGCCCGATGTGCTGGCGTCTGGCCGCGACGTGCGCGAAACCTTTGCCCGCATGGCGATGAACGATGAGGAAACCGTTGCGCTGGTCGCGGGCGGCCACACCTTCGGCAAGGGCCACGGCGCGGGCGACCCGGCGCTGGTCGGCCCCGAACCCGAAGCCGCCCCGATCGAAGCGATGGGGCTGGGTTGGATCAACAGCCATGGCAGCGGCACCGGCGACGACACCACCACCAGCGGCATCGAAGGCGCCTGGACCGCGAACCCGATCAAATGGGACAACGGCTATTTCGACCTGCTGTTCGGCTATGACTGGAACCTGACCAAGAGCCCCTCGGGCGCCTGGATCTGGGAACCGGCCAACGTCACCGAAGAGGACATGGCTCCGCAGGCCCATGATCCCTCGAAAAAGGTCAAGACCATGATGACCACCGCCGACATGGCGATGCGCATGGATCCGATCTATGGCCCGATCTCGCGGCGGTTCCACGAAAACCCCGACGAGTTCGCCGCTGCCTTTGCCCGCGCCTGGTTCAAACTGACCCACCGCGACATGGGTCCGCGTGCGCGCTATCTGGGCAAGGAAGTGCCGCAGGAGGAATTCTCCTGGCAGGATCCGATCCCGGCATCGGAAACCGACCTTTCCGACGCCGATGTCACCGCACTGAAGGCGAAACTGCTGGATGCGGGTCTGAGCATCGCGGATCTGGTCAAGACCGCCTGGGCGTCTGCCTCGACCTTCCGTGGTTCGGACATGCGCGGTGGCGCCAACGGCGCGCGGATCCGGCTGGAGCCGATGAAGCAGTGGGAAGCCAACGAGCCAGAAGAGCTGCAGCGCGTGCTGGGTGTTCTCGAAGAGGTGCGCGCCGGGTTCGGCAAACCGGTTTCGATGGCCGACCTGATCGTGATCGGCGGCGCGGCCGCGATCGAGAAGGCCGCAAGTGACGCGGGCCACGACATCGAGGTGCCTTGTACGCTGGGGCGTGGCGACGCGACCCAGGATCAGACCGAAATCGACAGCATAGCCAAGCTTGAACCGGCGGCGGACGGGTTCCGGAATTTCCAGAAGCGCGAATTCACGATCTCGCCGGAGGAACTGCTGGTCGACAAGGCGCAGCTGCTGGGGCTGACGGCGCCGGAAATGACCGTTCTGGTCGGCGGGCTGCGGGCTCTGGGCGCCAACCACGGAGGCGGCGCTCATGGCGTCCTGACCGACCGTGCGGGCACGCTCACCAACGACTTCTTCGTGAACCTGCTGGACATGGGCACCACATGGACCGACCAGGGCGACGGCACCTACGAAGGCCGCGCGCGCGGTTCGGACGATGCCAAATGGACGGCAACGCGCGTCGATCTGGTGTTCGGCTCGAATTCGCAACTCCGCGCGCTGGCCGAGGTCTATGGCCAGCAGACCGCGGGCACCAAGTTCGTCGCCGATTTCGTCGCGGCCTGGAACAAGGTGATGAACGCGGATCGCTACGACCTGGCCTGATCGCCGGGCA
>CAYGNB010000315.1:0-4019 GCA_964351135.1 uncultured Rhodobacterales bacterium
GCATAGATCATCGACAGCCACAGCCCCATCCGGGTGCTGCGGCGGATCCGCTGTTCATCGCCTTCGGCAGCCGCGGCCGCGGCGATGGGCATCACGGCAAGCGCGAAACCGGACCCCAGAATGAAAAATACAAAGAAATAGCTGGCGCCCAGCGTGACCGCCGCCAGTTCGGCGACGCCGTACCAGCCCAGCATCACCGTGTCGGTCAGCCCGATGGCAAACTGCGCCAGATGCCCGCCGATCAACGGCAGGCCCAGCAGCAGGATCGCCCGGACATGTCCGGGGATGGTCATGGGAGTCGCTGTGCTCATCAGCCAGCATTAGGAGGCCGGACCTGTCCGTTCAAGCCCCCGTTTCGGACGCCCCCGCACCGACCCCGCCCCGCGCCAAGCTACCCTGTACACGGAACCGCGACTCTCATCCTGTTTGCGCGCCTGAGACCCGCGAGTTAAAATCCGAAGCGGATCTCGCCGATCTGCTGGATGGCGTCACGCGTCCCTAGCGCACCCGCGCGCCGGGATGCAGCGCGGTCCCCAGAATATGATCCGATTTGTGGATCACATGATAGGCCTGCCCGACAATCAACGGGTCGGGTTTGCCCACGATGCTAAGATCCTTGTCGGGGTAATCCAGCGACGCCAGGAAATGCCGCATGCAGTTCAGCCGGGCACGTTTCTTGTCGTTCGACTTTACCACGGTCCAGGGCGCATCCGCCGTATCCGTGTAGAAGAACATCGCCTCCTTGGCTTCGGTGTAATCGTCCCACTTGTCCAGGCTCGCCTTGTCGATCGGGGACAGCTTCCACCGCTTCAGCGGGTCGGTCGCCCGGCTGTCGAACCGGCGCACCTGTTCTCTCTGGGTGACCGAGAACCAGTATTTGTAAAGACGGATACCCGACCGGACCAGCATCCGTTCAAGATCGGGCGTCTGCCGCATGAATTCGAGATAGTCCTGCGGCGCGCAGAAATCCATCACCCGTTCGACACCGGCGCGATTGTACCAGGACCGGTCATAGAACACCATTTCGCCATTGGTCGGCAGATGCTCGACATAGCGCTGGAAATACCATTGGCCACGCTCCTCGTCGGTCGGCTTGTTCAGCGCCACGACCCGCGCGGCACGCGGATTGAGGTGCTCCATGAACCGCTTGATCGTGCCGCCCTTGCCAGCCGCGTCGCGGCCTTCGAACAGCAAAACGAATTTTTCACCCGTTTCCTGCGCCCAGAGCTGTACCTTCAGCAATTCAGCCTGCAACGCCGCCTTGTCGGCCTCATAGGCGCGTCGTCCCAGCTTGCGCGAATACGGATAGCGCCCGCTTTCAAAGGCCCGACGCACCTCATCCGGACTCGGCCCTACGGGCTTCTGTACGGTTTCGGTGGCTGCGGGTTTGACCGAGTTTGTCGGCACGGGCTGCGCGTCGCTGGTCATGTGGTTCGCTCCTCGTTCCTGGCTATGATTATCGGAGGCATTTAAACACATTTAGGGGGATCGCGACTTGATTGGCATCAACAAAAAGCAACTAATGGGCTCAGGTTTTCACGGATCCGGATAGTGAGGCGGCATGCGCAGCGAGACGATTGAACTGGACGGCCGGCCCTTTCACATCCGGCACTGGGGGGCACCCGAGCTGCCCGTGCTGCTGATGCTGCACGGATTTCCCGAGTATTCCGGTGCCTGGGGCGATCTGGCCCCGCTGCTGGCCGAGCGTTTTCACTGCATCGCGCCCGACCAGCGCGGTTACGGACAAAGCTGGGCCCCGGAGGGCGTGGGAAACTACGTCACCTCAGCGCTGGTCGGGGACATGGTGGCGCTGATCGCGCAGATGGGCGGCGGGCCGATCACGGTGCTGGGCCATGACTGGGGCGCATCGGTCGCCTACGGGCTGGCTATGTTCCGCCCTGACCTGGTCGAGCGGCTGATCATCGCCAACGGTGTGCATCCGGTGCCGTTTCAGCGCGAGGTGGCGGCTGGCGGCGCGCAGACCGAAGCCTCTCAATACATCCACGCCCTGCGCCGCCCCGGTTCTGAGGACAAACTGGCCGCAAACGATTTCGAGAAGATGTGGAAGATGTTCTCGGCGAGTATGGATTTGGGCTGGCTCAGCGACGACAGGCTGGCCGAATACAAGACCGAATGGGCGCGGCCGGGGCGCCTGCGGGCCATGATCGACTGGTATCGCGCGTCCCCGCTGGTTGTGGCCGAACCCGGAAAACCGGCCACCGGGCTACCCGAGCTGCCGGTCGAACGGTTGATCGTGCGCTGCCCGCATCTGCTGATCTGGGGCGATGCGGACACCGCGCTGCTGCCGGTTTCAACCGAAGGGCTGGAGGAGTTTGCGGCCGATCTCACCCGCGTCACCCTGCCCGGGCTCGATCACTGGTTGTGCCACCAGAACCCGCAGGCGGTCGCGAACGCGATCCTCGATTGGATCGACGGGGCGGAGGATGGCGCATGATCCGGGTTCACCACCTCAACCGGTCGCGGTCGCTGCGCATCCTTTGGTTACTGGAAGAACTCGACCTGCCCTATGAGGTCGTTCGCTATGAACGCGATGCGAAAACCGGCCTCGCCCCACCCGAGCTATGCGCGCTGCATCCCCTGGGAAAATCGCCGCTGATCGAGATGGGTGGCAAGCTGATCGCCGAATCCGGCGCCATCGTCGAGGCGATCTGCGCCCGCCACGGGTCGCAACTGGTACCCGACCCCGGCACGGACGCCTATCTCCAGCATCTCGAGCTGATGCATTTCGCCGAAGGGTCGGCAATGACACCGATCCTGCTGAACCTGTATGTCAACCGTCTGGGCGACGCCGGCGAACCGCTGCAGCCACGCATCCAGGCGGAACTGGCTAATCACTTCGGGTATATGGAAGCGGTTCTGCGGGATTCCGGCCATTTCGTTCTGGATGACCTGTCGGCCGCTGACATCATGCTCAGCTTCCCGGCCGAGGTTGCAATGCGCCTGGGGCGTGCCGAGGACTTTCCAAGGCTCGCCGGTTTCGTAGACGCAATTCGCACTCGCCCCGCCTATCAGCGCGCCTTGGCGCGCGGTGGCGGCGACTAGGCGCCCGCGGACGCCGGACGAACCACCACAACCGACGCGGCCGGCTATAGCTGGCACAGTGGGTACCTCGCTTGCGCCAGTGGCGTCCAGAGCTAACGGGCCCGCCGTAAACTGCGGCCGCGGGTCATCGTCGATCATTCCTCGGGAGTCGCCCCGACGCAAATCCCGTCATGGGGCTGGGCATTCCCGACATCGCCTTTGCCGCGTCACCACAAGGTGGTGGATGAACAGCTCTGTTCGGCGCGCATCCCGCACCGGTGGCCGGGCTGAAGCTTCCCCCGGCGCGCCGCATCTGCCATACTCGGGCAAAGCACAAGAACAAGAGCAGATGCCATGAACGATCTCCTGACAGAGACCGCACCGACGGATTACGATGCCTCGTCGATCGAGGTGCTCGAAGGGCTGGAACCGGTCCGCAAACGCCCCGGCATGTATATCGGCGGTACCGACGAACGCGCGCTGCACCATATGGTGGCCGAGATCCTCGACAACTCGATGGACGAGGCGGTGGCCGGCCACGCCAACCGGATCGAGGTGGAACTGCACGAGGACTACGCGCTGACAGTGCGCGACAACGGGCGCGGCATCCCCATCGACCCGCATCCCAAGTTTCCGGGCAAATCGGCGCTCGAGGTGATCCTGTGCACCCTGCACGCGGGGGGCAAGTTCTCGGGCAAGGCCTATGAGACCTCGGGCGGCCTGCACGGGGTCGGCGCGAGCGTCGTCAACGCGCTGTCGGATTCGATGGTGGTGCAGGTCGCCCGCGACCGACAGCTCTATGAGCAGCGGTTTTCGCGCGGCCTGCCGCTGGGACCGGTGGAACAGATCGGCGCCGCCCCCAACCGGCGCGGCACCACCGTGACCTTCCACGCCGACGAAGAGATCTTTGGCCATCACCGGTTCAAACCCGCACGCCTGTTCAAATCGATCCGGTCCAAGGCCTACCTGTTCTCGGG
>CAYGNB010000316.1:0-3996 GCA_964351135.1 uncultured Rhodobacterales bacterium
TTGCCCCGGAAAGGAGTGGTGGTCAGGCGGTCGGTATCCCCGGTCACGCCGATCTCGGCGTTTGACAGGTAACAGGCCGGGTCTTCGGCCCAGGGATCGCCGGTCAGTTGCAGCGCCCGGATGCGGGTATTGCCGCCGCAGACCGACTGGAAGGCGCAGGCCCCGCAGCGCCCCTTGAGCGGACGCGGTCGGCGGCGCAGCTGCGCCAGCATCGGGTCGGCGCCGGTCCAGAGATCCGAGAACGGCGTGTCCTTGATGCTGCCCACGGTGTAGTCGGACCAGTAGGTATCCGGATGCACATTGCCCTGCGTGTCGATATTGGCCACGCCCAGACCCGAGGAATTGCCGCCCCAGGCTTCGAGGTGGTCGCGCAGGTTGGCCACCCGCGCGGCGTCGAAATGCCGCTCGGCCCAGCGCAGCATATACACCGCGTCGGCATCGTTGTTGCCGGTCACGATTTCCAGCGGATGCCCCGCCTGCACATCGCGCCAGGCCCGGTCGATCAGCAGATCCATCGCGGCGCGGGTGTGGTCGTGTACCGCGTCTTCGCCCCGGTTCTTGTCGCCCCGGCCCGCATAGACCAGATGCGACAGATAGAACTTGTCGACACCTTCGTCGTCGCAGAGCTTCAGCAGGTCGGGCAACTGGGCTGCGTTGTCGCGGGTCAGCGTGAACCGCAGCCCCACCTTGATGCCGCGCCGCTTGCATTCGCGCACCCCGCGCACCGCCTCGTCAAAGGCGCCGTCCACGCCGCGGAACCAGTCGTTGGTCGCCCCGATCCCGTCGATCGAGATGCCCACGTAATCGAACCCGATCGCGCCGATCCGGTCGGCATTTTCACCGTGGATCTTGGTTCCGTTGGTCGACAGCGCCAGCATCCGTGTATGTGGCCGCGCGGCATGGGCGATGTCGAAGAAATCGAACCGGTCCAGCGGTTCGCCGCCCGACAGGATCAGCGCGAAGATACCGAACCGCGCCATGTCCTCGACATTGGCCATCGCCTGTTCGTGGGTCAGTTCGCCGGGAAACTGCACATCCGCCGACACCGTGTAGCAATGGCGGCAGCGCAGGTTGCAGCGGCGCGTCAGGTTCCAGATCACCACCGGTTTGACCGCGCCCGATCCACGGCGCGCGCGTACCGGGGTCGGGTGCGCCAGCTGGTGCATGTATTCGGTCATGCGGAACATGGGTTCAGACCTTGTTCTGGCGGAGCCGCAGCCCCGTCTTTTTCAGGATTCGCGTCGAATAGAGAATGTCGTGCCCCCGGCAGGCATCGCCCAGCAGGCCGGCGACCTGGTCCCGCAGCGCCTCGACCTCGGCGCGGCTCGACCCGTGCAGCATCGCAAACAGGTTGTAGGGCCAGCCGGGCAGGGCGCGCGGCCGTTCATAGCAATGGCTGACGAAATCGAGATCGCCGACCCTCTGGCCCAGTTCCGCGATGCGGTCGTCGGCCACGTCCCAGACCGACATGCCATTGGCGGTCATGCCCAGCTTGTAGTGGTTCGGCGCCACCGCGATGCGGCGGATGATGCCGCTGTCCTGCATCGCCCGCAGACGGTCGCGCAGGTCGTGTTCGCTCATCCCCAGATCGCGCGCCACCTGTGCATAGGGGTGCGGGACCAGCGGCAGTCCCGCCTGTGTGGCCTCGATGATGCGGCGGTCGGTTGCGTCGACGATCATGCCGCCACCCGGAACCGGATGAAGAATTCGCGCAGCTTGGGAAAGCACAGCACCTCGCAGCCGGTCTTGTCGGTCAGTTCGCGTGCAACGCGGTCGATTTCGCCGGGTGTCTCGGTGGCCAGCACGAACCACATGTTCAACCTGTGGTCGCGCCGGTAGTTATGCGCCACCTCGGGCAGCGCGTTCACCATCCCCGCGACCGCGTCGAACCGGTCCTCGGGCACCTCCATCGCGCAGAGGCAGAAATCGCCCCCCAGCGCGGCGGCATCGAAGAACGGGCCGAACCGGGTGATGATCCGCGCGTCGCGCATGGCCTGCAGCCGGGCGATCAGGTCGGACTCGTCGAGCCCCAGCTCGTCGGCGACCACGGCGAACGGGTCGGGCGCGATGGGGAACCCCTCTTGCAGGTGGTTCAGGATACGCCGGTCGGTGTCGTCGGGGGTCATGCGATCCTCTTGGTTTCGGGCGCGGACGGTGCGACCATCGCGCCGGTCTGTTTGTAGCAATGCAGCGAAAACAACGCCTGGTGCCGCACCTCGTGAAATTCGGGCAGGGCGCAGACCCGCGTCAGCACCGACATCGCGTCCTTGCGGCTGCGGGCGTGGATCATCGAATAGAGCCGGTAGGGCCAGACTCCGGGCACCGGTGCGCGTTCATAGCACAGCGTGATGCCGGGCTGCGCGGCCAGCAGCGGGCCGGCATCGGTGATTTCGTCGTGGTCCATGTCCCAGACCACCATTGCATTGGATCGCCATCCCAGCGCGCGGTGGCGCACGATCACGCCCAGCCGCGAGACGATCCCGGCCGCGACCAGCGCGCGCACCCGGTCCAGCACCTGCGCCTCGGTCATGTTCAGGCGGCCGGCCAGATCGGCATAGGGGCGGGGCACCAGCGGCAGGCCGCGCGTCAGCGCCTGCAACAGCGGCCGGTCGCCGGGGCGAAAGGCGGCGATGTCCACGGGCGGTTTCGGAGCCGCGCCGCCGATCTGCCCGTTCAGGGCAAACCCGAGATCGACGTTGAATGGGCGCACCAGCGGCAGGTCCAGCACCCGCAGCCCGGTCAGCGACCCGATCCGGGCCAGTGTTGCGTTGACATGGGCGCGGTCGGGGCCGGTGGCCACGAACCAGAGGTTCCAGTCATGCTCGCGCTGGTAGTTGTGGTTGACGCCGGGTTGCGCGTCGATCAACTCCGCGACCTCCCCGATCCGGTGTTCGGGGGCGGCCACCGCCGCCAGCGTGCTGGCCGACACGGTGTTGGGCGCGCAGGTGGCGCCGACGCGGGTGATGCGGGCCGTTTGCCGGTGATGCTCCAGCCGGGTAATCACGTCGGCCTCGCCGATCCCCAGCGCTTGGGCCAGGCTGGCGAAGGGGCGGGATTCGACCGGAAAGCCGCGTTGCCAGTTGTCCAGCAGCGCCTGATCGACCGGATCGTGCACCCCATCCATCGGATCACAACCCCGTCCGGTGCGCGCGCGCGGTAAAGAAGATGCCCGAGGGGCTTTCGGCGTCGATCACGCGCAGCTTCTCAAAGCTCTGGGTGTCGTAGACCATGACCTTGCCGGCATCGCGCACCGACAGCCAGACCTCGTGCCCGCGCGGGGTGAACTCCATGTGCAGCACGCCGGGACCGGGCGAAAACTGGTGAACGACCTGTTTCGTCACGGTGTCGATGACCTGGATCGTATCGTTGTCGGGATGGGCGAAGTTCACCCACACCTGCCGCCCGTCGGGCCGGGCCATGGCAAAGACCGGCTGGCCGTAGGTCGCGGTGCGTCCGGTTTCCTCCAGGCTGCGGGCATCGACCCAGAGCACCTCGTGCTGGCCGACCGCTGGCAGCACGAAATCCTGCCCCGCCAGCGCCCAGCCTTCGAGATGCGGCATCTTGTAGACAGGCAGGCCCGCGCGCCCCGCTGCATAGCCCGGCAGGATCGGACGCGGCTGCGGCACGTCCTGCCACAGATCGAGCGCGGTCAGATGGTCGGCGCCGAACAGCCCGGCGATATAGGTGCGCCCGTCCGCCGTCACCAGCGCATCATAGGGCCGATCTCCGATGCCTTCGATCCGGGTGATTTCGGGTGTTCCGCCCGACAGGTCGGCAATCCAGGTTTCGCCCTTGTCCCACAGGGTGAACACGAAACGGCGGCCGGGAATGTCCACCAGCCCGATGGTTTTCGACCCGGTGGGAATATCGGCCACCATGTCCAGCGTATCGGCGTCAAAGACGCGCACGCCGCCGGGTTCGTAGTTCGAGACCGCGATCAGGCGGCCATCGTCGGAAATCGCCCCGCCGATGGAATTGCCCGCCTGCATCACCCGG
>CAYGNB010000317.1:0-1971 GCA_964351135.1 uncultured Rhodobacterales bacterium
GTGACGATATGCGCCGGTTCGTTGTGCTGCGGATCCATCCCGTAGACTTCGACACACCGCCGCCAGGACGCATAGACCTGACTGTCGCGTCCCGTCGCGCGTCCCTCCAATACGCGCTCGATTTCCTCAACGTGTTTGCGGTCGCTCACGGCCCCTGATCCGGAAGACTACGCAACGAAGGTAGCACATCCGGGACACAGGTAAAACGCGACCTTGGGACGAGCGCGCGGCGACCCGTCAGATCTGGCCGTTCATGCCGGCGGGCGTCCTCCGATCATGCGTGCCCGCCGACGCGCAACCACAGGAAAATTGCCAAGACCGCCGTTCACATCTAGGGTGAAAGCCTGTGTCAACGAGAACAGCCACCCATGCAAGTGGCGTCCGTTGCACGAAAATTTGGGAGGAGACTATAATGACGAAGATCATGAAACGTCGTGCCGCATTGCGCACGATTGCCGGTGTGGGGGCCGCCGGACTCGCTGCACCGCATATCGCCGGCGCACAGGCAAACGGGACGACCTGGAAGATTCAGACGTCCTGGCCGGGCGGCGCCGGGCTCCAGATATTCAAGGACTGGTGCGCGACGATACAAGAGAAGACGGGGGGCGAACTCGCCTTTCAGCCATTCGGCGCAAACGATGTCGTGGGTGATTTCCAACTCTACGACGCGGTCAAGAACGGCGTCCTGGAGGCGGTGAACCCGTTCACCATCTATGCGCAGGGCATCATCCCCGCGGCGGTGTTTCTTTCGTCATATCCCCTGGGCCTGCGTAACCCGCACGAATACGACGTGTTCTATTACGGCCTGGGCGGTCTCGACATTGCACGCGAACTGTATGCCGCCCAAGGCATGTATTTCGTCGGGCCGGTACACCACGGACCGAACATCATTCACTCCAAGGTGCCGATCCGGTCGGTCGACGACTTCGCAGGCCGCAAGATGCGCCTGCCGGGCGGCATGGTGGCCGAGGTGTTTACCGAACTCGGCGCCGAAACCACCGTCCTGCCGGGGTCCGAGATCTTCCCGGCGCTCGAAAAGGGAACCATCGACGTCGCCGATTATGTCGGACCTGCGGTGAACTACGCGCTCGGCTTCAGTCAGGTGACCGATTACATCGTCATGGGACCGCCGGGCTTCATGTCGGTCTATCAGCCGGTCGACATCATGGATATCACCGTCAGCCAGTCGGCCTGGGACGCGCTCAGCCCCGAGATGAAGCAGTTTGTCGAGATGGAAACCCACGTCTATTCCGACCTGCATCATGCCGCGATCCAGAAGGCGGATCAGGAGGCCTGGCAGAAGTTTGAAGCAGACGGAACTGAGGTGACGCGCCTCAGTCAGGATGACGTGGAACTGATGACCGAGATCGCCGTTCCGATCTGGTTCGACTATGCAAACCGCGACACCAATGCGGCGCGGGTGTTCAAGCTGCAGCTCGACTACATGCAGTCCGGTTCGCTCGGCTATGTCGATCCGGCGCTGACCGACGGGCTGGAACTCAAGCTCTGATCCACCACCAGATCCCTGTCTCCGCCGCCCGGCCCTCCGGGCGGCGGAGATGCGATTTACCCATCTGACGGATATCCGATGCCAGGCCTCGACTTTACCTTACCGCACTGGCTCTACTGGGCCGGCTTGATCGTCTTCCCGCTTGTCGCGATGGCGCTCGCGAGACGGCCGAAACAGGCAGAGAACCGCTATTCCCCGATACTTGCCTACCTGATCTGGCTGGCGGGCGGGATGTTGGGGATGCACCGCTTCTACCTGAAAAACCTGCTCGGCTTCGTCTACCTGCCGTTTTTCCTGTTCATCCTCTACGCCAACGGCCAGGAACAGAGCGCGCGCGTCGTCGTCTCGGAGTACACCAACTCGGTCCGCATGGCCGAACGCACGATCGAACGCGAACGCCCACGGGTCGAACAGGCCCGGACCGAAGTCGAAGGTCTGCGGTCCGCCGTCGGCGAAACCGA
>CAYGNB010000317.1:2071-3989 GCA_964351135.1 uncultured Rhodobacterales bacterium
GAATTCGCCGCCTACTGGGCCGTCATCGCCGTGTTCGTCTATTACTACGAGGTCATCGCGCGATACGTATTCAACAGCCCGACCAACTGGGCGCATGAGGCGATGTATCTCATGTTCGGCATGCAGT
Organism: uncultured Rhodobacterales bacterium; assembly: GCA_964351135.1. Lineage (GTDB taxonomy): Bacteria > Pseudomonadota > Alphaproteobacteria > Rhodobacterales > Rhodobacteraceae > Pukyongiella. Next base: position 2,199 of record CAYGNB010000317.1, read on the forward strand.
ACCTGATTTCAGGTGCCTATGCGATGCTGACCGAAAGCCATGTGCGGGTCGATATCTTCTATGCGCCGATGCCGCGAAAGCGGAAGGCTTGGGTCGATCTTCTGACATCCGTTTTCTTCTTCATCTTCGCCGGCACGCTTCTCGTTACATCCTGGATTTTCGCCTTCGACGCGCTGGCCGTGCCGACCGGCAATTCGCTCGTCAGCGAATGGGCACGCGGCCAGATCGGCTTTGGCGAAATGATCGGCGGCTGGGGCGTCGACCAATGGCGCGACCCCAATATCCGCTGGGGCGAGATCAGCTTCAACGAATGGGAAGTGCCGCTCTGGCCGATGAAATGGGTGATGGTCATGGGTGGCGTGTTGCTGGTGCTGCAGGGCATCTCGAAATTCGCCAAGGATATTCGCGCGCTGCGGGGGTCCGACGATCCGCCGGACCGTCCGTCAGACGCCGCACTACATGAAAGGGAGGCCGCCTGATGGGTATCGAAATCGGTATCGAGTGGCTCACGCTGATCATGTTCGGATCGCTTCTGGCGCTTCTCATGGCCGGCCTGCCGCTCGCCTTCGTCACCGGCGGCCTTGCCTGCGTCTTCCTCTTCGTCCTGGGGGATGCCCGGGCGCTCAACATCGTGCCGTCGCGCATCTTTCCGCTGATGACCAACTATCAGCTCTCGGCCATTCCCCTCTTCATCTTTATGGCGGCGATGCTCGAAAGGGCCGGGCTGATCAACGAGATGTTCGACGTCATCTACAAGCTTCTCGGCGGTCTCAAGGGCGGGCTCGCCGCGGCCACGGTCCTGGCCTCAACCGTTCTGGCGGCGATGGTGGGCGTGATCGGCGCGGCCGTCGTGACCATGGGGATCATCGCGCTGCCTGCGATGCTGTCGCGCGGATACGACCCGAAAATCGCCATGGGTTCGATCATGGCCGGGGGCACACTCGGGATCCTGATCCCGCCATCGATCCTCGCCATCATCTATGCTGTGGTTGCCGAACAGTCGGTAGGCGAGCTGTTCATCGGTGCGGTCATTCCGGGCCTCCTGCTGTCGGGCATGTATATCGCCTATGCCGTTGTCAGGAGCTACATAAACCCCCGGCTCGGGCCTCCGATCCCGGTCGAAGAACGGGTATCCACGCGAGAAAAGTTCCTGCTTCTCGGCAATATGGCCGCGCCCATCGCGCTGATTGTCGTCGTCCTCGGCGTCATTTTTTCCGGTGTTGCCACCCCGGTCGAGGCCGCCGGGATCGGCACTTTCGGCGCTTTTATCGTCGCGGCGATTCACCGAAAACTCGATTGGCAGACGATCCGCGAGGCCTGCCTCACGACACTGAAGGCGAGCGCAATGGTCATCTGGATCATGTTCGGCGCGACGATCTTTGTCGGACTCTACGTGCTCGAAGGCGGCCAGCAGTTCGTGCAGCAGAGCCTCACTGCGACCGGTCTCGGGCCTTGGGGCATTCTTCTCCTGATGCAGGTGATCCTGATCATTCTCGGCATGTTCCTCGACTGGGTGGGCATCCTGCTGCTCTGCGTGCCGATCTTCGTTCCCATCGTGAAGGCGCTCGGCGCGGCGAGTTTCGGGCTGGAAACCCCTGACGATCTCGTCCTCTGGTTCGGCGTCCTCTATCTGGTCAACATGCAGATGAGCTTCCTGTCCCCGCCATTTGGATACGCGCTCTTCTACCTGCGCGGCGTCGCGCCTCCGGAGATCCCGATGGGCGACATCTTCCGCGCCGCGCTGCCGTTCCTCGCGCTTCAGATCGTCGGACTGGCGCTGTGCATGTTCTT
>CAYGNB010000318.1:0-3951 GCA_964351135.1 uncultured Rhodobacterales bacterium
CCGCCCTCTTCGATCATGACGTTCTTCTTGATCTTGCGGCTTGGTGTTCGGGGAAAATCGTCAACATAAGCGATGTATCGGGGCACCTTGAACGCCGCCAGACGCTTCTCGCAATGTGCGATCACGGCTTCTGGCGGGCAATCGTCCGGACCCAGCCCTTCCTTGAGCTTCAGGCAGGCTTTGACCTCTTCTGTTCTCTTCGGGTCCGGCACCGGGAGAACCGCGGCTTCCTCGATCGCGTCCAGAGCGCGCAACGCCGCCTCGACCTCCTGTGCCGCGATGTTTTCGCCCGAGCGCTTGATCATATCCTTGATGCGGCCAACGATATAGTAATAGCCGTCGGCATCACGCCGGAAGATATCCCCGGTGCGGAACCATTTGCCACTGAATGACGCCGCGTTTGCTTCGGGCCTTTTGTAATAGCCCCAGAGAATGGATCGCCCCGATACCCACAGTTCGCCGGTTTCGCCATCGGGCACGTCATTGCCGTTGTCGTCGACGATCCGCAAATCCCGGAATGGCGCAGGCACACCACATGTCTTTTCGAGCGCCTTGTCGGCCGCTTCGGACGGAACGATCGTGGCGCCGCCGATCTCGGTCATGCCATAACCTTCCCGTGCTGTGACCTGGAAACGCTCCTGTACCTCCTGGCGGGCCTCGCGGCTCCAACCATAGATGGATACGTACTGCAGGTTGAGATTCTTATCCTCGTCCGAGCGCGCGCGCATCTTCAGGGCCGGTTCGGGAAAGATGCAATAGTTGATGTCATACTCTGCCAACCAGTCGTAGAACCTCGAGCCGCTCAGACGGCGTGCGATATGCGCCGTTCCCCCCAGACGCATGATCATGAGGAACTGCCACATCGGGTCCATGTAGTAGAATGGCGCCCAGATCAGCGAGTTTCGAACCGCGCCGCCCCGGCTTCGGAATTCAGCCGCATAACAGCCAATGAGGACCCAATAATCATGTGACAGCATACAACCCTTGGGAAACCCGGTCGTACCGGACGTATATTGTATGTTGAGCAGGTCGGTTCTGGAAACCGCAGATGGCGGTTCAAAAGGGAATTCACCATCGGCAAGAAGCTGTCGCCACGACACGCCTTTGTCACCCGGCTCGCCCCGAACGATCAGGCGCGCCTCAGTCAGCAGCGGCGGCTTTTCTGCCATACCGTAAAACGCATCCAGCAGCGTGTCGTCTATGATGAGAAACTGGGCATCGGAATCGGTCAACACGAAATGCAGCTCTTCCGATGTGTAGGCCGTATTGACAGGAACCATGACCGCGCCAATGCGCCCGAGCGCGACCCATGTCACGGGAAAGGCCGCGACGTTCGGGAGCATCACGGCAACATGCGTCCCTTTCCGAACACCCTGCCGCAAGAGACCCGACGCCAACCTGTCCGCCTGTTGGTCGAGATCCCGATAGCTCAGCGTTTCGCTCTCATCGAACCAGTTTCCCAAAAGCGCATCGCCATGTTCAGCAGCGCATTCCCGCACGAGCGCCCCGAGCGTTTCAGGCAGCGATGCTGCATCGAGGCCGAAGGCGTTGAATGCGGATGCCGCTACGTTTGTTTCGCTGTTCATTTCAAATACTCCGGGACGGATCTTTCGCTGCAGTCATTCACTGAGTTCGCTTCCGCCGCTGAGAGGGGTGGCAGAGGTTCCCGGTTGGCTCAGATATGCGGCGCGTTGGAGCCGGTACAGATGAGAAGCAAATGCAATCGATTGATCGCGCGGCAGATCCTGGCTCCTGTTGAACACTTCCATTTCAACGCGAACGGCAAGCGGAGGCTGTTCAGCAATCTTCTCCGCGATTTCCATCGCGCGCTCCATGAGCTTCTCGGGCGGCACGATCTCATTGACGAGATCGTATTTCAGCGCATCCTCGGCAACCAGCGGCTCTCCGGTCAGCAACATGTAATAGGCGACAGCGCGCGGCAAATGCCGGCTCAGCTGCGTTGTGCCTCCGGCGCCGCCCATACCGTATGCGATTTCCGGGAACCCAAGCTTGGCGCCGGGAACCGCGATACGAATATCGGTGTGACAAAGGAGATAGATCAGCCCCATCCCCATCGCCGCTCCGTTTACCGCGCCGACAATAGGCTTGAAACGCTCGACATGCTTGAGTTCCCGTTCCCACCCCGGACGCAGATGGGCATTTTGCTCGGTCGATGGCCAGAAATGTTCATAGTTGTTCTGCTCGGCGGATCCGAAACCCCAGTCCTTCTTGATGTCGTCCCCCCCGCAGAAGGCCCGGTTTCCGGCCCCGGTCAAGATGCCGACATGAATCGACTGGTCCGCCAGAAACGACTTCATGTGATCGTGAAACTGCTTGTGCATCGTCGGCGTAAGCTGGTTCACCTTGTCGTTTTCCAAGGTGAAGATCGCCACGTTACCCTTCCGTTCGTATTTCACTTGCATTGGTAATCCTCTTTCGTCGACTTTCTGGGTTTTGACATTTGGACCTCACTTGTCGTCGTGCACACGGGCGGCTCTCCGGCGCAGCAGCTCTGCACCGAGCATGGCCAGGGTGGTGACGACGATCAGGATGCTGGCAACGGCCGCGACGGTGGGGCTGAACTCGAGCCGGAGGTCGGCCCAGATGCGCATCGGCAGGGTTTCCTGGCTGTTCATCAGGAACTGAGCGATGATCAGTTCGTCGAACGACACGAAGAAGGCAAAGACGGCCGCCGCAACGATCGCCGGCAACAAGGCCGGCAAAGTCGCCGCGCGAAAGGCCCGAAATGGGGTTGCCCCCAAAACACGTGCGGCGCGGGCCAGCGTTGGATCGACCTGCCGCATCGCGGCTCCGACAATCAGGACCACGAACGGAAGGGCAATCGTGGCATGCGCACCGATCAATGTGAGTTCGTTATCCGCGAAACCGAGTTGTATCGCGAGAATGAAAACCCCGAGCGCAATGAAGATGTGAGGCGTGACGATCGGCGCGGTTATCAACCCCGTCAGCAGCCCCGCGCCACGCACGGAGCGCCCTTCCAGAACAAGGACGGCCATTGTCCCGACCAGGGTGGAAAGAAGCGAGGACGCGAACGCCACCTTCAGCGACAACCATGTTGCTTCCATCCATACGGGATCGGAGAGGTAGGTTCTGTACCACCGCAAGCCGAGGTCTTCCGGTGGGAAACGCAGGAAATCGCCGGAATTGAACGAGAGCGGGATGACCACGAAGATCGGGAAGACCAGATAGGCGATAATCACCCAGAAGTATGCAGAGAGCGCAATTCCAGAGAGGGTGCGGTGTTTGCCGTCCATATCTACCTCACGAAATCCAGCGAACCAGCCGCCGGCCGAACCAGCGAATGATGACAACCATGACAATGGTTCCGGACAGCAGCAGCAGCCCCAGCGCGGACGCAAACCCCCAATTCAACTGACTGACCTGGCTTTCGATCAGGTTGCCCAGCAACTGGTCCCGCCGCCCGCCAATCAAGGCGGGCGTAATAAAGAACCCCATCGACAACATAAAAACGATGATCGCGCCCGTGATCGTGCCGTCGAGGCTGAGCGGAATGAATACGCGGCGCGTTGCCTGCCAGCGGGTTGCGCCGAGTACACGGGCCGCACGAATGAGATCCATGTCGATCTCCGTCATGGCTCCATAGCAGGTCACGATCTGGATCGGCAGAAGGATTTGCAGCATTGCGACGAACACCGCGCCGGAGCTGAACAACATCTGTACGGGTTCGTCTGTCAGACCCAACCCCAGCAAGGCGCTGTTTACGATCCCGTCGCGGCCCAGAACTACCATCCAGGAATAGGAACGGATCAGAATACTCATCCAAAGCGGAATGAAGATAAGAAAGATCAACAGGAACTGAAGCTGCCGGGATCGGGTGTTGATGTAGTACGCCACGGGATACCCGATGATCGCGGCAGCCAGCGCAATGAGCAGCGAAACTTTCAGCGTTCGCCAGAAGATCGCCAGATA
>CAYGNB010000319.1:0-3945 GCA_964351135.1 uncultured Rhodobacterales bacterium
AAGTTGGCAAGTTCCTCTTTGGCGAAGGTCAGAAAAACCTCATCGTCAAGGATGCCATCCTTCACCTTGGCATTCGCGTTCGCTAGCACGACCTCCTTGCCCGGATGCAGCCGCGCCAGCATCCCGTTCAGAACATATTTGAGATGAGATTGCGCCCTGACGCCGCCAAGCGCGCCGCCCGAAACGCTGATGACAAAACAGGGTTTGCCCGCAAAGACCGATGCAAAGGCCGGGCGCGATGCCCAGTCGATGGCGTTTTTCAACACACCGGGAATGCTGTAATTGTATTCGGGTGTGACGAACAGAATGCCGTCGGCGTTCCCGACCGAGGCAATGAAATCAGCAACATCGGGATCGTCCGTCAGATCGGCATTGTAATGCGGAAGCCGGCCGATATCGGCGATGGTGCAGGTGGCGCGGTCGCTCAGGTGTTTGACGATCAGGCGCGCGGTCGCCTTGGATGATGACGCTTCACGCAGGCTTCCGGGGATGACAAGCAGGTTTGGCAAGGGAATCCTCTCTTCTAATATCTGGCCAGCGATGTGGCGATGGGGGGAAACGCGGCGATGAACACCAGCGCCGCCAGCATCGCCAGTATGAACGGTACCGCACCGCGAAAGATATCGCCGACCTTGATATCGTCATCGTCCAGCGCGGATTTGATCGTGTAGACCGACAGCCCGAAGGGCGGTGTAAGCAACCCGATTTCGACGGCAATCACTGTCAGAACGCCGAACCAGATCAGGTCGAACGAAACCGCCTCTGCCACCGGCAGGGCGACCGGCAGCACGATCAGCATGATCGAAATGGAATCGATCAGGCAGCCGAGTGCGATGATGAGCAGGATGTAGGCCACCAGAAAGCCGTATGGCCCGATGTTGCCTGACAGGAAGAACTCGGCCAATTCGCGTGGAACGCCGGACAGCGCAAGCATCCGGCTGAAGAAAGTCGCGGCGAGGATCAGGAACAGGACCGATACGGTGATCTGCCCGGTTTCCACCAGCAGTCGCCAGAATGTCCTGCGGTCGAGCGAACGGCGCAGCACCGCAATCACCAGCGCCCCGAAGGCACCCGCCGCACCGGCTTCGGTCGGGTTGAGAAAGCCGCCGTAGAGCCCGCCCAGCACCAGGGTTATCAGCGCCAGAATGGGCACCGATTTTTTCACGATCCCGACGACGCCGATTTCGAGGTATTCGACCTCGTCGCCATGTTCGAAGACTGAGTCGCGCCGCAACGTCGCCAGCAACAGGATCGTGATGGTAAACGCCAGCGCCAGCACCAATCCCGGTCCGATACCGGCGAGGAACATCCGTCCCACGGATTGTTCGGCCAATACCGCATAGACAACCATCAGGAGCGACGGCGGGATCAGCATGCCCAGAACGGACGACCCGGCAACGACACCGGTCGCGAAACCGCGGGTATAGCCGTGCCGCCGCATCTCGGGCACGGCAATGCGGCTGAACACGGTGGCCGAGGCAATCGAGATGCCCGTGATCGCCGCAAAGACCGCGTTGGCAAAGACCGTCGCCACCCCGAGCCCGGCGGTGATCCGCCTCAGCAGTTTCTGGAACACGTCGAACGTATCCTTGCCGACGCCCGACACCGTAACCAGCAGACCCATGAGAACGAATAGCGGTACGACCGCGAACAGATATTCCTCGAGGCTGTCGTTGGCGACCTGCGCCACCATGCGCGCGGCGACGGTTTCGTTGCGGATGGTCGCGACACCGACGAAAGACGCCGCCAGCATGCTCACGCCGATCGGCATGCCGATCAGGATGAGCATGACGAGCGCGACGATCGCCAGGGCGCCGATTTCGAACGGGGTCATATGCGGCCCCTGCCGGTGACGCGCAACGCGCTGACGACCCGAACGGCGAATTCCACCGCTGCCACGGCGAATCCGGCGAGGATCAGCACGCGAAACGGCCAGGTGGGCAGTGTTGCGATACCGGTGACACCAATGAACTCGTTGGCCGACAGGTCCTTTTCAATGATACGGATGCTGCCCCATGCGATGATGCCCAGCATCACGGCGCCGACCAGGTCGAATATCCCGGTCAGCAATGCACCCGCGCGCGGATAGCGCCGTGTGAAGGGCGCCAGGAACACATCGGTCTTTGCCAGCCGCCCGGCGCGTACCGTGGCCGCCAGCTGCAGCGCGACGAGCGTCACCAGCAGCAGCGCGCCGCCCTCGGACACCAGCGGGAGCGACGCCCCCATCGCGTTCCGTGCCACGATATCGGCGCAGATGATCAGCATCAGGATGCCGATCAGCACGGTCCCCGCCGCGGCCAGCGCCTCGACAAGCAGGTGCCAGCCGCGCTCAAGCGGCGTTTCGGCAGCTTGAGCGTTCGCGGGGGCGGCCTTGGTCCGGGTATCGGTCAAGGCGGGCCGGTCCCTTACTTGTCCCAGTCGCGGGCGGGCGTTTCACCGGCCGCGCGCAGACCGTCCATATAGGCCGCGAGGAATTCATTGGCCGGGATGCCGCGGTCTTCGAGCGGCGCGGCCCAGTCCGCGGCGATGTTCGGCAGCTTGGCGACCCATTTCCCGGTTTCGCCGTCCGGCATCTCGATGATCTCGGCCCCGAGTTCCACCATCTTGTTCAGTGCGAATTCATGCCGGTCCACCAGGTCCTGGCCATGAGACTCGGTGTAATATTGCCCGGCCTCGATCATTGCGTTCTGGACCTCTTCGGGCAGCGCGTCCCAGCTGTCACGGTTGATGGCCACGGCCCCCGAAAACACCGCGCCGCCGTCGAACCTGGCGATATAGGGCGCGACCTCGTAGAGCTTGATCGGCAGCGCACCCAGTGCCAGCGACAACACGCCGTCCGACACGCCCGTCTGCACATCGGTATAATAGGTGGTCAGCGCGCCATCCACGGCGTTCGCCCCGGTGCCCCGCAACCAGTTGCCCAGCACGCCGGGGGCCGAAATCTTGCGGCCGTCGAGATCGTCGATGCCGGCAATCGGCTCTTTCAGGTAGAAATCGTAGAGGTCCGTGGCGGTCAGGCCCAGAACCTTGAGGTTGTGGCTTTCCCATTCGTTCCGGAATGCCTCGTTGGTTTCGATGAGGCTTTCCATGACATCCAGCAGGACCGGCGGGTTCGATGTGGCAAAGGGCGCGTTCGAAGATCCCTGGCTGAGCGGCAGCTTGGCCTGTTCGAGGAACGAAAAGACCCAGCCCACATCGGTGATGCCCTCCTCGACCGAGGTCAGCGTGGCATTCGCCTTGTAGAGCTGCCCGCCAAAGGCTTCGTTCCATTCGATCTTGTAGTTGCCGGCTGCGGCCAGCAGTTCGTCCGTTTTCGCCATGAAATGCGTCTGGATCATGCCGACCCATGGCACGACCGTCGGGTGGCTCGACGCTACGGTAAGATTGATGGTCTCCTGAGCCGTGGCCGGCATCGCCAGCACGGCGCCCAGAAGCGCCCCGCGAATTACATTCATCTCCATTCCTCCCTGAATGGCGGTCAGTTGACCGCTGATCTTGATGATTTCTGGTTCAGCCTGCTTTTCTCCTTTCCAGCTCTGCCCGGATTTCGTCTCCGTGTTCATCCAGAACCGGCGGCGGCGACACGTCAAGCTCGGGGTCGCCATCGAAACTGTAGGGCGGGCGGACTGTCGTGTAGGTTCCCAGTTCCACTGACGGTGCCGTGACCTTTATGTTGAGATGCTGCGCCTGCGGGTCTTCCAATGCCTCGTCTGAATCGTAGGCAGGGGAATAGGGCACTTCGCAGCGCTCAAGGCGTTCACACCATTCGTCCCGGGGTTTTTTCAGGAACACGGGTGTGAAATGCGCGATCAGATCGTCCTGATGTTTGATCCGTTCCAGCCGTTCGGCGAACCGTGGATCGTCTGCCAGCTGTTCCTGCCCGGTCGCGGCCAGAAATCCCTCCCAGAACTTGGTCGGTGACGACATGTGGATCGCGATCCATTT
>CAYGNB010000320.1:0-3944 GCA_964351135.1 uncultured Rhodobacterales bacterium
GTTTCTCCTGTGGCTGTTCCAGAGTTTCAAGTCTTGCACCCGAAAAGGCAAGCAGGGTTCGGTCTGCTTCCTCTTTGGACAAAAGACACAACGCGGTGGATAATCCGTCGGCCACCGCGGCACGGTCGGCCGACACCGCGACCAACCCGTGTTTCGGCGCGCCAGAGGGCGCGCGCGGATCGAAAATGTGGCCCTGACCGGCCCTTAGCAGCGTGCCTTCGGGCGCCGATGTGGCCAGCGCCCGGTCGCGCAGTGCCACCCGGTTCACGACCTGACCGTCGGGCCGGGCGATGCCGGCGGTCCAGTCCGCCCCGTCGGCGCGGCGGCCCAGTGCGGCAATTTCACCCATGTCCACCAGCACGTCGTGCAGCCCGCGATCGCGCAGCAGCGCGGCGATGCGGTCGGTGACATAACCCTGGGCAATTCCGTTCAGCGTCAGCGCCATGCCGGGCTCCAGCCGAATCGCATCGGTGTCGAACCGCACCCTGCCCCATCCAATCAAGGCCTGCGCCGCAGCCAGTTCGGCCTTCGTGGCCGCACGCCCCTGCGCCGCTGTCCGCGCCCGCAGCAGCCAAAGCGGCTGCAGCGACGGATCGAAGGCACCGCCGGTCACCGCGTTCAGCGCATCCGACAGGCTGAGCACCTCGAGCAACTCGGGGGCGGGAGCCTTCAGAATACCGGTCGCGTTCAGCTGCGACAGCTGGCTGTCGGTGACATAGAGACTGAAGACGCGTTCCAGCCGCGCCAGTTCCTGTTCGACCGCGTGGAACGCCCGCCGCGCCTGCCGGTCGTCTAGCCCGACCAGCACCATGCCGGTTTGCGCCCCCATCGCGCGCCCGCGCCATCGCGCCACCGGGGCAGAGGCGGCAGCGGGCAGACCAGAGCAGCTCAGCGCGGCGGCTGAAACGGTCAGGAAACGGCGACGGGAGGTCAGGCGGGGTCCGGGGCAGGTCATGCGGGGGTCTCCAACTGGGTATCGAGATCGACAGGGGCCAGCGCGGCGTCGTCGGGAATGGCATCGAGCGTGACCTGTTGCCCGCCATAGCGTGCGATAAAGGCGGCGGCGGCGGCATCGTCGGCAAAGGGCACGATCTCGGGCGCGCCCATGCCGCCCGCGACCCCGGCCCCGATTACGAAATGTGCTGCGCCGGCGTCGATCCAGTTTTCAGCCCCGGGGTCCTCCCAGCTCGCCGCCGCACCCATGTCGCTGACATAGATCGCGGTGATCTCGGCATCGCGTTCAGGGCTCTTGAGATAGGCCACCAGATCGCGCACCTGCGCGAAATAGATCGGCACCGGCAGACCCTTGAGGTGGATCTGCCCCTTGGGTCCGCCATGCTCGGCCACGTTCATCTGGCAGAAATGGCTGAGCGCATCCTCGGTCAGCGGCACTGGCGCCGGGGCTTCGGCGACCTCCTCACGACAGGCGGGCAGCGCCAGCAGAGCACAGAGCAGCAGGCGTTTCATGGCTCGACCCTCGCAAAGACGTGGCGCGCGGCAACCAGCGCCAGTACCGGCCACAGGATCAACGACAGCGGCGCGGCCCAAACCGGCAGCGCATGGGCCGCCCCCGTCAGGCCCGTCGCCATGGCCACACCGTCCGAGGCGGCCACGTTCCACAGCCTGAAGGCGTCGGCGGGGTTGGCGGCCATGACCCAGGGGAATGCCGTTCTGGTGAACCAGCCGCCCGCGTCCCAGACCACCGCGCCCAGCAGGCCCAGATCATAAAGCACCACGAATACCAGCCACAGCCCGGCCCCCAGTCCCGCCGCGCCGGCCGTCGATCCGGCCAGCGCCGACACCAGATAGCCCAGCGCCAGGAACGCGGCCCCCAGCAGGATCGAGGTCAGCACCAGCCGCGCCAGCGCGGCCAGGCTGGCGGCGTCCGCGCCGCCATAGGCCGCCGCCACCGCGCCTGCCGCGCCGAAACCGACGATCATGGCGATGGCCAGCGCAGCGAGATGGGCGGTGAACTTACCCAGCAGGATCTCGGCCCGGCTGACCGGATAGGACAGCAGCAGCCCCAGCCCGCCACGTTCGGATTCGCCCGCGATGGCGTCGAACCCCATCATCAGCGCCAGAAGCGGCGCCAGATAGACCGACAGCGTGGTCATCGACGCCACCGATACGGTCAGCATGTCCACGCCCAGCGTACCCGTCGGCGCGCTGCCCGCGAAACTCAGCGCCAGCGCGAACAGCAGCATGATCGCCGTTGCCATGATCAGCCAGCGGTTCCGCCGGGTGATGGTAAACTCGATCCGGGCAACGGCGAGGATACGGGTCATCATTGCGCCTTCTCCCCCGAATAATGGCGATAGAGATCTTCGAGCCGGGGCGGATGCATCTCGATATCCGCCACCGCCTCGCCCATCGCGGACAACCGGCGCAGTTCGGCCATTTTCGCCTCGGGCGCACAGAGCAGGTCGACCGACGCGCCATTGACGCGGGTGCCACCGGTTTCCGCCGCGATCCGGTCGGCAGCGTCGGCGGCGGCACGTACGCGCAGGCGGGTGGGCAGGCCCGCGCGCAGCGACAGGTTTTCCAGCGTGTCATCCGCCACCAGACGTCCGTCGCGCAGGATCGCAATACGGTCGGTGCGCGCCTCGACCTCGGTCAGTGTATGGCTCGCGATCAGCACCGCGGTGCCCTGCGCGGCCATCTCGTCGATGATCGCATAAAGTTCATGGCGCGAAATCGGGTCCAGCCCGCTGGTCGGTTCGTCCAGCAACGCCAGTGCCGGGCGGCCCAGAAGTACCTGCGCCAACCCCAACCGCTGGCGCATGCCCTTGGACCAGGTACCGATGCGCCGGTCGGCGGCCTGCGCCAGCCCAACCCGGTCGAGCAGACCGGCCACGGGCGCCGTACCCACCCCGGCCAGCCGCGCGAACAGCGACAATTGTTCCCTTCCGGTCAGCGCCTTGTGAAAGGCAACCGCCTCGGGAAGATAGGCGGTCATGGCGCGGGCCCGCGTACTGCCCGGAGCGGCCCCGCCGACAGCGATGCGTCCTGCGCTCAGCGGGATCAGGCCCAGCACCGCCTTCATCAGCGTGGATTTCCCCGCGCCGTTATGGCCCAGCAGCGCGATGCGCTGGCCCGGCGCGGCGCGGAGCGTTACATCCTGAAGCACCGGCAGCCGGCCGCGCAGCTTGCCCGCGCCTTCGATCAGCAGAACGTCATCCATGAGCGTCCTCCTTTTCCCGCCAAACCGGCGGCGTCACCGGTATCGGACGCATCAGCGGAGCATCATCGGTGACACCACCCGGCAGCAGCGCCGGAAAGGCCGATTGCGACCAGCGCACCAGCTGCACCGCCGGCGAACCCAGCAGCAGCTTGGCCGCCGGCTGCGTCCACAGCACATGATCCATCGCGTCATTGGGCCGATAGGGCACATCCGCGGTACCGTTGCCGTCCAGATCGTAGGCGGCAAAGTCGGACCAATAGTTGCCGCGCCCGCCCTCGGACCATTCCGCCCATTTCGTGGAAACGTATTTCACCTGCGTGCGGTTACCGACAAAGGCGTTGCCGGTGATCACGTTGTCCTGGCTGCCGGCGGTGAAATGAATGCCGATCTCGCAACCCTCGAACCGGTTGTCGGCAAACCGGTTGCGATTGGCATTGTAGAGAAACGCGCAGCGGTTTGCCCCGTTCACCACCACGTTTCCCGTGATCTCGGAATAATTGGCATAGTTCAGCATGATGCCGTGTTCACGGTCATCCACCGACAGGTTGTTCGCCACCTTCACCCGTTTGGAAAACATCACCGCATAGCCCAGATCGTTGCCGATCGAGATATTGCCGGTGACCTCGGACTGGTTGGCGTACATGTAGTGCACCGCGAACCGCAGATCGCGGAACCGGTTGTCGCGAAAGACATTCCGCTTCGACGAATTGACGAAAATCCCGTCCCGTCCCCAGCGCACATCGTTGCCCTCGACCACCGCGCC
>CAYGNB010000321.1:0-1794 GCA_964351135.1 uncultured Rhodobacterales bacterium
TCTGGCGGTGCAGGCGCAGGCGCGCGTTGCGGTCGCCTTCGATCCAGCGTTCGACGAGAATATAGAGGTCGGTCCACACCGTTTGCGGGCAGGCGTAGCCGCACCAGACCCGGCCCAGCGCCGAGGTGAACAGGAACAGTCCAAGCCCGGCCATGATCAGCAGCCCGGCCACGAAATAGAATTCATGCGGCCAGATTTCGATCCAGAAGAAGTAGAATCGGCGGTTTGCCATATCCAGCAGCACGGCCTGATCGGGCAGGCTGGGGCCCCGGTCCCAGCGAATCCACGGCGTCAGATAGTAGACCGCCAGCGTCACGCCCATGATCCACCATTTCAGGGTGCGGAACGTGCCGGATACCCGGCGCGGAAAGATGGGTTCGCGGGCCTTGTAGAGGCTGGGGGAGGGGCTGGAATCACTCAACGGGCTGCTCCGATACTGGGCTGGCTCAGACGACCTTGTCACAATTGAGGGCTCGGCCAACATTGACCTGCATCAATTCTGAGTCTGGAAGTTACCATATTTGTCACAGGAATTGTTGCGACCGGCTTTGACCGGCCTCCTGCGCCGTGCAATAAATTTCATCGGGGTGCCGTTGAACAGAGGGTAGGATGTCGCAAGCACCGGACCTGCAGAATGTCGAGCAGCGAAAGGCGCTTAGCGCCGCCGAGATCGGGGCCGTCGCCCATCTTTACCGGGGCGAGGTCTATCGGTCGACTATCTGGCGCACACGGCTCGACACCACCACCAACTGGGCGGTGGTCACGCTGGGGGTGGCGCTGTCGATCACGTTTTCCAGCCCCGGCGCGTCACCGCTGCCGCTGGTTCTGGTCGGGGTGCTGCTGCTGTTCTTTCTGGCGCTCGAGGCGCGGCGCTATCGCTATTTCAACGTCTGGCGCGCCCGCTGCCGCTGGATGGAGACGCATTTCTATGCGCCGATGCTGCATGACGGCGATCTGCATATGGAAGAAGGCTGGCAGGAAACGCTCGCGCAGGATTACTGGCGGCCGCGCTATCATGTTTCGATGCTGACGGCGGTCGGGCGCCGGATCCGGCGGTCCTATCTGTGGCTGCTGCTGATCCAGATGCTGGCCTATCTGGGCAAGCTGCTGGTGCATCCTGTCCCGGCCACCGGCATAGACGTTTTCGTGAAACGGGCGACCGTTGGTCATTTCCCCGGTATTCTGGTGCTGGCGCTGGGGTTTGCCTATTGCGGCATCTTCATCTGGCTGGCGATCTGGAGCTATCGCAGCGATGGCCGTAGGATGCAGACCAAGACCGCCTATAGTTCGATGGGTTGATGCGCTGGCTCGCGGCGGGTGTCTCCCAACACTGTTGGATGCACCCACCAGCCGGGATTTGCGGCGACGAGTATCTTTGCGGCTTGCCGCGCCGTGTTCATGTCCGCGAACAACCCGAAACAGGTGGCGCCGGACCCGCTCATACGAGCCAGCAGCGCGCCGGAGTGGTCGAGAGCGGCCAGTACCGTGCCGATCTCGGGGGCCAGTGTCCGGGCCGGGGCTTCGAGGTCGTTGCGCTGCCCGCGTAACCAGTCGGCGCAGGCACGGGGATCGGTAAGTGCGGGAATGTCGTCCATCGCGGGACCATCGCGCCGGGAAAGGCGGCGGAACACATCGGGCGTCGCGACCGAGACACAGGGATTGACCAGCACTGCCGGCAAGGGTGGCAGGCCCGGAATAGGATCCACACGTTCGCCGATCCCGCGCATCCGCGCGGTTCGGGCCATGAGACAGACCGGGACATCGGCCCCCAGCGCCAGCGAATCGGGAAGCGCG